>JAYSXU010000829.1:0-7982 GCA_043716965.1 Fimbriiglobus sp. | reverse complement strand
TCGTTTTGGCCGTGGGGTGAACGAGCAACGTCTCGCAACCGGGCTTCAGTTTGGTCACGGGGTAGTGCCAATAGATTTCCGGCAAGCTACGCCAAATGCGAACGCTTTCGACCGGATCATCATCCAACCGCAACACCGCGCTGCGTACTCCGAGTGGCGTGAGTTCGGGTCGGAACGATTGCGCCCGGTTGCCCGAATCAATGGGAAAGGTCGCGGCTTGAAATTCGACCGGCAGCACGTCCGCAAGCGGGGTGTTCACGAATGTCGCGGGACCGGCCACCCGCCCGGCGATGTGGATGAAGCCGCCGCCTTCGACGACGAAATCGCGGATCGTTTCGAGTTGAGTCGGTGTCAACGCACTTGCGGGAAGGTCGCCAAACACGAGGAGGTCGTAGGCGAACAGTTCCTCACGGGTCGCGGGGAAGCCGGGCAAAAACGGCGGGCCGGCGTTCATCGCTTCTTTGTCGCCTTGGCTCAACCAAAACTTGGCATCCACCCGACGATCCCGCATCAGAGCACGTTGCAGATATTTGAAGTCCCAACGGGGGATCGAATCGACGACCAGCACCTTCATCTTGCGATCGACCACCCGCACCGACTTGTTCACCTCGTCCACGACCTTGTCCGGTTCGTTCAGAATGTGGATCGACGTGGAAAGTTCTTGCTTGCCGGGTTGCACGTCGGACAGAACCGGGACGAACGGCAACACTTCGCGGCCCTCGTCGCCATCATTGAGGTCGATGATTTTTCGCGCCACTTCGCGGCCGTTCAGCTTCACAATGATTTCCGCTTTTCCGTCCTTGAAGCCGCGTACCCGGTACCGCACCGGCACACTGACCGTGTCGTCCACGAACAGCGTCTCGGGAACGGTTACGTCTCGAATGGTGACCTGCCCGAACGAGGAACTGCCGACACCGTAAATGTGCAGCGGCACTTGCAGGCGGGCGCACTCGCGGGCCAACTCGGGGAGGCCACGTTGACTGGAATTTTCGCGGCCGTCCGTGACGAGTACGACGGCGTTCGGCAACTCGTTGTCGTCACGTTTCAGCAGGTCGAAGACACTATCGGCAATCGCGGTGCGAGGTTCCTTACCGCCCAGCGATTTGACCCAACTGTCATCCCGAGAATCTTTAGCCGAACGGGAACCACCAAACGCGGCGGGCTGAATCGGGCCGATCGCTTTCAGCTTTTCGAGTAGCATCAGCCGAGGGTTCGTCAGCGTCGCTTTGGCAATATCCAACCGGGTCGGTTGGTCTGGCGTGTCGTTCGGGATATCACCCGCACTCGGCAGGGCTGGCATCGGCTTATCGGGTGCAATTTGGTTGAAGGCCACCGCCACACGCCAACGATCGACGAAGCCCGGTCGCGGATCACGCACCAACATGCTTTGTGAATCGTCCACAATCACCGCGATCGGTCGCGGTCGGTCGTACTTCACTTCCCAAAGCAGCGAGGGCTTCAACAATAGAAACAAAATGCTGCACAACGTCGCGGCACGTAAGCCCGCAAGGAGCGCACGCCGCCACAACGTCACCCGGCCGGCTTCCCGCAGATAAACGAACGCAACCGCAACAACGGAAACCAAGCCCAGAATGACGGCCAACCACCACGGAAACCAACCGCGTAGGGCAAGAGTCATAGCAAACAACGGTGTCGTAGTGACATCAGCAATCATGAATGCGTACTACCAGGGAACCAAATTCGATGAAGGAGTTTACCACGATTTTCCACAAAACCATGCCCCAAACGCTTCCCCGACCGCGACACAAAAGAGCAACACCAGTACCCACACCGTCCACTCCCGGCGACTGCGTTCGGTCGTCAACTCACGGGACGTGTCCGGGCCGGCGAGCATTAGTACCAGCTTGAACCCGAGGATTTCTTCCGCTTCGGGATCGGTCAGGGCGTCCAGGTTTTCAGTTTCTCGCAAGTCCGGTGCCACCGTGAAGACCGGGCCGCTGGGCAAATCGTCCCCCTCCAGGGCGAAGCGATACAGCCCCGCTTGCGCTGTGTCAGTGGCGTTCACGCTCAGCTTTTCGCCGTTCTCGCCACCTGTGGCCTTGCCCAACTTCACCCGCGTTTGATCCGGGCGAATTAGCTCAAACCCCTTCGACGCTTCGGTCGGGTGCCAAGTCAACGTCTCGCCCGCCTGCCGGTTGAACCCACGTGTCGCTTTGCTGGCGAGGTGCGATAGGGTGAGTTGCAAGAACGACAAGTACGACCCCGCTTTCGCGGGCCAGTTGCCCCAACTGGTGTCGAACGAGGAGCCGACGACGATGACCTCCCCTTCACCCACGAGTCGGGTCGTGATCCACGGCAGTTGATTCGCCAACCGCATCAGTACGCGGCCACCGGACCGCTCCGATTCCCTAATCCCGATGACTTTCGTGAAGTCCGCATCCAGGGTGACGGTGCTAAACGGCTCGTCGCGGAAGCGCGCCAGGAACGACAAGCTTTCCACCGAATCCGGTGCGGCTTTGTACGGTTCGTCGGCGGGAGCAGTTTTGGGTTCGTCGAAGTCGAACGGCAATAACCGCGTGCCGCGGGAACCGAGCGTGGCGTTGTAACTTTGCGGTTCAATGTTCTCCCCAGCGCCGACAATCAGCCCGCCGCCCTCTTTGACGAACGCCGACAACCGCGACACAAACTCCGGACTTAGCCCCGGCGTTCCGGGCCGATCCGTGTTCGTGGCGGGCACGTTGCACAGGAAGCAAATGTCGTGGACACCCAGCAACCCCGCACCGGCGTCTTCAGCCGCCACGGCCGTCACTTGGATGTGGTAATCGGCTTGTTGATCGCTCGGGATGGGCAACAGAGCGTTCTGCACGAAATGGCTACCCGATTGTTTCGGGTCGCGCCAGTCCGGGGTGCCATCGACCACGAGAATCCGGATCGTATCGCGCACCGGAATCAGACGGTGCAAGCGGTTGTCCCCCGGCAAGTCATCACTTTGGACGTTCGCGGTCAGCAAGCGGGCGCCGGCTTCTTCGAGCTTGGCCGTTAGCGTGATCGGCAGCGTTTGCCCGGCGGCAATCTCGTCGATCGTGGCCGTCTCTTTTTCGTTGGAGCGGCCATCGACTTCGAGCGTCACGGTTAAGTTTTTCGCGGGATTCTTGCCGGTGTTTTTGACGAGGATCGTGACCGGCAACCGGCTCTTGGTGTGCGGAATTCCGCCGGGGTACGTCAGGTCCACAAGGGCCACGTTGGTGATCGCCTTTTCCGGGTTGCCACACCGGACCACGATGAGCGTGCTGCGTTGGCGAAGCTCCGCTGCCTTCGCGCGAATCGCTGCGGATTGCCGATCCCAACCTGTCTTTTGCAAATCCGTGAACAGGTAAACTTCCTTGTTCGACCCGGCGCCGCGATCGAGTGCGGAATCGGCTTCCACAAGGCCGGGCAGGATGTCGCCGGCCAAACTCGTGAGTTGCACCGCGTTCACAACTTGCCGCGCTTGGTCGAGGTTGCCCGGCGTCAGCGGACCGAGGTGAATCGTCCGATCGGCGCAGGTCAAAATTTGCACCGTCGAGTTGGGTGGCAAGTTATCAATCACCGCCAAGGCGGCGATTTTCGCACGGTCGATCCGTGACATCTCGCCGTCGCTGGCACCCATGCTGTAGGACGTGTCGAACACGAACACCGCATCAATACTTTCACCACGCCCACCGCCGGAAATCGCGTTCCAGGTCGGTCGTGCCAGGGCAAACGCTAACAAGAGCAACGCCAGACACCGGAGTGCCAGCAGGATCAATTCTTGAAAGCGCAATCGGCGGCTGGTCTGTTCAATACTGAGCTTCAAGAACCGCATCGCCGCCCACGGCTGCTTGCGGTACCGCGCTTTGTAGAAGAAGTGCAGGACAAGCGGAACCAAAACGGCCAATCCGCCGAGCAGTAATCCTGGTGCGAGAAAACCGGGCAGAAGACTCATCGCGCAAAGAACCTCGGGGCGTTACCGTTTTTTAGAATACTGCAAGCGGCGCACCAGATATTCACCCAAAGCCGCTTGCAACGGACGGTTCGTTGGCATCCGCACGTAGTCGATACGGCTGGCATCACAGCCCCGTTGCAACTCTTGTAAAAACGCCTGCACCACACGAAGGTAGGATGGCCGCAACAGGTGGGGCCGCGTCATCAACTCCTCGCTGCCCTCAAGATCAAGAAAACGGACGTTGCCATCGAGCGGGAACTCGATTTCGTCTGGGTGCATCACGTGGAATAACACCACTTCGTGCCCACGGAATCGCAGGTGTTGCAAGCCTTTCAACATCGGTTGCACGTCGTCGAAGCAATCGGAAATCAAGAACACCAACCCACGCCGCGTCACGCGGTCAGCGAGCTTTTCGAGCAGTGGTCCCATACCGGATTTGTCGGCAGGCTGCGCCGCTTCCAGCTTGTGGCAAATCGTGTTGATGTGCCCCATCTGACTGGACGCCGGGAGTTCGTCACGCCACTTGTTGTCGAAGATCCGCAAGCTCGCGCTGTCCCGTTGGCGAATCACCATGTAGGCCAACGACGCCGTGAGCAGCTTGGCATATTCCAACTTGTTGGTGGCCCCGTCGCCGTACCGCATCGAGTTGCTACCATCGACGAGCAGGTGCGCGATGAAGTTGGTTTCTTGCTCGTACTGCTTGATGGTGTACCGATCGGACCGCCCATAACTCTTCCAGTCGATGTGCTTCGTATCGTCGCCCGGCACGTACTCCCTGTGTTGGACAAACTCCACGGAAAACCCGCGGTACGGACTTTTATGATCCCCCACCCGCAAGCCCTCGACGACCTGACGAGCCATCAGTCCGAGGGCTTCCGCACGGGCGAGAATGTCAGGTTGAAGCAGTGTCGGCATCGGGTACCTGTTCAGTATTTTTGACAGGATTAACAGGATTGAACAGGATTCAAATCTGATCGGTAATCCTGTTCAATTCTGTTAATCCTGTCAAAAAGTCTTCGTTCATGTCAGTTCAAACCGCAACGTCTTTCGTCGCGCCACGGACGAGTTGTTTGACGACTTCTTCGACGGTAATGCCTTCACTTTGCGCAGCGAAGTTGAGGATGAGCCTGTGTCGCAGAATCGGCAGTGCAACTGCAACCACGTCTTCGTTCGACACGTGGTTCGAGCCACGCAAGATGGCGTGAGCCTTCGCCGCGAGAATCATGTTCATGCTGGCTCGGGGGCCGGCGCCCCAACTGACCCACTTGTCAACAAACTTCGCCGCATCGTCGGTCCCAGGACGGCTGGCGCGGGTGATCCGTTTCGCAAACTTAAAGATGTCGTCGGAGACGGGAACGCGGCGAACGACCTGTTGCAGTTGAATAATGTCGTCGCCGTTCAGAACGGGTGATACACGCGCCACCTTGTCCGACGTGCCCGCCCGCATGATGAGTTCTTCTTCGGCGTCGGTGGGGTAATCGACCTTAATCAGAAACAAGAAACGATCCAATTGGGCTTCCGGTAGCGGGTAGGTTCCTTCTTGCTCGATCGGGTTTTGCGTGGCGAGAACGAAGAACGGGTTCCGCATCGGGTGGTCTTCGCCACCAATGGAGGCTTTGCGTTCTTGCATCGCTTCCAACAACGCCGCTTGTGTCTTGGGCGGGGTGCGGTTGATTTCGTCGGCGAGTACGATGTTGGCGAAAATCGGGCCGGGCAAAAACTTGAACATCCGCTGTCGGGTCGCCGGGTCGTCTTGAATCACTTCCGACCCTGTAATGTCCGACGGCATTAAGTCCGGCGTAAACTGAATCCGCTTGAAGGACATGTCCAGAGCTTGCGACAACGTGCTGACCATCAACGTCTTCGCCAACCCCGGCACGCCCATCAAGAGTGCGTGACTGCGGCAAAAGATCGCCATCAAAAGCTGATCCAGAACCTGCTCTTGCCCAATAATGACTTTGCCAATTTCGGAGCGCAACCGCCCGTGCGCATCACGCAACTTAGCTAACATCTCGACATCATTCGCAGAGGTTGTCATGAAGGGGAACTCAACAAAAAGCGGATGAACGGAGGAATCATGCCGGGGTTATTCGCTACCCAATCGTAGCGGGCTGGTGTCAGAATTCAAAGGTTTGATTCATGAGAAACAAACCCAGTGTGTCGTATTCACCCTGGGATCGGTGACATCATCCTATTTCTTCAACCCGTACAGCACAGCCGCACTGGCTAGTTTGAGGGCGCTGTCGCGGCTATGCCCTAAACAGTCGGTCGATTTGTGGCCTTCGAGCGAACAGCCGAGATCGTACTTGCTGTAAATCACGACCCATCGCCCTTCGTACTTGATGCCTTCTAGAAACGGCGGCAGGTCGGAGAAGCCGGTTTCGTTACCGCCTTGGTTGGTTTTCTCCCGCCGTTTCACGGTTGTGATGGCAACGCCACCATTCAACGCCGCAGAGTACAACTCGTCATTCTGCGGGATGACTTCAAGCTTTTGGTCTGGGTACATCTTCAGCACCATTGCCCGAAACGCCTGATCGAACTCCGCCTTGCCGCAACAGGGGTCGGCTAACAGCACGCCACCACTTTGGAGATTGGCTTTAATGTTGGTGATTTCATCATCACTGAAGGTGAATCGTTTGCGACCGTGCATGTACAGAAACTTATACTTCGTCAGGTCGGGGCTATCCGGTACCAACGATTCTTTTTCTAACACCACGTCGAGTCGGGCGTTCGCTTGGAGGTAACCCATGACGTTACGCATGGCGGCCGGTGCCGGGGCATTTTCGCCGGACAAGCGGAGTTGGCAGGCTTTCAAAAACCCTTTCGGCGGGTTACGAACGTCCTTGCTGGAATCAATAATCCGCTTCACAGTCAGCCGTTGTTGGGGCGGTTCCATCCCGGTTGCATAGGCCACGATGTTGCCCGCAAGTCGAAACGCTTGCTCGCCGTGGGTCACGTCTTTTTTCGCAGTGGGTGGCATGAACCGGGCTTCTTCCCAATACCCGGCGAGCGGTTCCGGGCTAAAAACCAGCACGGTCCGGCAGCCCCGATCCAGGCATTCGAGTTTGGGAAATTCCGTCGGCGGCACGGCAAAGTAGGAACGCCAGATGGGGTGTTCGGGGGGCAACGGCTGTAGCTTGCTATCGGGGAACAGGTCGCGGATGAGTTCCCGAAACCCGGCGGCGAACTCCGGCGAACCGCAACACGCTTCGGCAATCACGAAGCCGCCTTCTTCGATGTAGCGCTTCAAGATTTCACGATGTTGCCCGCGCAACGCCGGTTTTTCGTGGCCGTTGAAATAGAGTATTGGTGACTGCACCAAGACACCCACTTCGGCCAAGATGTCTTCGTTGCGGGCTAATTCACGGCGGCGTGGGTCGTAAACTTGCCACCCGAGTGGCAGCCCCTTGAAGAGTTCGCGGCTAGCAAATTCTGTAATGTGGCGTGCGTCATTATTCTTCCGGTTCCAACCCACAACACCGGGATCACTGCCCTTCTCTTGTATGATTTTTTGATCCGCCGATGTACTAAAGTCGCCGTAGGCCAACTTGCTAATCAAGACCGGGGTGCGTCCCTTCGACAAAAACAATAATGCAAAACTCGTGGAGATCACATTCACAGCGTCATACTCTTCACCGTCGTTTTGTGCCCAAAACCCTTCTTTCTTTTGCTGCTCGACTAAGAATTTACACCCGTCACGATACCAATCGGCTCGACCAAGAAAACGCTGTCCAGACAATCGGCCCACACGTTCCAAACCATACATGTTGTAATACGTAGATTGACCCCGTGAGAGGGTAAACGTAAAGTTACGCCCAATGTAGTTCAACCCGCGTGCGATCGGTGCGTTGGAATCGTACCGGCCACATTTTGCAGCAATTCCTGTTGCAACATCCAGTTGTTGTTGGCTTTGGTTCAACCCCATACCCGCAATCACCAAGCCGGACACGCCCGCTACGGTCATGGTAAAACTGGGCGTCCGACCTTGGTTGGTGTACTTCCAATACCCGGAATCATCACCCTCTTTTTGTTGGCTATCTATGTATAGTTGGCGGAT
>JAYSXU010000828.1:0-2703 GCA_043716965.1 Fimbriiglobus sp. | reverse complement strand
CGATTTCCGAAGTCAAACTCATCAAGTTGAGGAATGCCTTACCGGAAGAAGTGTCCCAGCTCCTCGTTCAAGTGCTGACATCGAACGCCCTGAATCCGCAACTCTCAGCCAGTGCCGGTCTCGCACCGACCGGGACCGGTGCGGGCGGAGCCGGGGGCCAACAGCAGAACCTCGGCCAAGGCACCGGTGCCCAAGGCGGGTTGGCACAACAGCAGAATCGCCCCGCGGCCCTCAACACGTTGACGGGCACCGGCAACAATTCGACCGGCTTGAGCTCGAAGACGGTATCCCTGCGGTTCAACAACCTCGAAACAGGGCAACTCGAAGACGTCCATTTGTTCCCCGATACGCGTCTCAACGCCATCCTCGTCACAGCTCCGGCCACGACGATGCGGCTTCTGGAAACGCTCATCACCGAACTGGACAGCACCTCGGCGGCAAAATCGTTCATCAACGTTTTCCAGTTGAAGCGCGCCGACGCGACGTTGACGCAAACCCTGTTGACGAATCTGTTCAGCTCGCAGCAGACCGGGGGCGGCGGCTTGAACCAAGGGGGCGTGACGCAAACGCAAGGGACGACCCGGCCATTGCTCACCCTCACCGGGAATCCGTCGGACGGGGCGACGCTGATCAACCTGCGGTTGGTCGCCGATCCCCGAACCAACACGCTCATCGTGTCGGGTAGCCAAAACGACCTCGATACGATCCGCGCCGTGGTCACGCGGCTCGAGGATGCCGAAATTCCGCAGCAGCGCACCGAAGTCTACAAGCTCAGCAACGCCGCGTCGGCGGATGTGGCGGCGGTGATCAACACGTTCCTCACCACGACGACGCAGCAGCTCAACACGGCCCAGTTCAACACCACGGCGGCGACGTTCCAAACGTTGCAACGGCAATTCGTGGTGACGGCAGAACCGGTCACAAACACGATCCTCGTGAGCGCGTCGCCGCAGTTCTTCGCACAAATTGTGGAATTGATCCGCAAGATCGACGCCGCACCACCGCAGGTGTTTGTGCAGATCATGATCGCCGAAGTGAGGCTGAACAACACCGAGGAAATGGGCATCGAAGTCGGTCTGCAAAGCCCGATCTTGTTCGCCCGTGGTTCGGTGGCTACGGCACCGGGGACACCGGGGTTCAACTTCAATTCGACGGCTCCGCTGCCGAATGCCAACTTGACGAACCAAGGCGCCGTGGCGTTCCAAGGGCTGGGCAACTTGGGCGTCGGCCGCATTAGTACCACAGGCGTCGGGGCGGGTGGCTTCGTGTTATCGGCCGCCAGCGACACGTTCAGCTTGCTGATCCGGGCGCTCAAGGCCCAGGGCCGCGTTGACGTGCTCAGCGAGCCGCAACTGACCCTGACCGACAATCAGACCGGTTTCTTCCAAGTGGGTCAGCAGTTCCCGCGGATCACGGGGAGTACCGTCACAGGTACCGGGTTGGTGACGCAGAACGTCGAGTACATCAGCACGGGGGTCGTGCTGCGAATCACACCGCGCATCAGCCCAGAATGTCGGGTTCTGATGCGGGTGGAGCCGCAGATCTCGTCGCCATCCGCGTCGAACATTTCGCTCGGCAACGGTGTGACGGCGACTCCGATCGACACGCAAACGGTGGAAACGACAGTGCAGGCCAGCAGCGGGGAAACCGTGGTACTCGGTGGACTGATCCGCAAGTCGGACGTCAAACTCGAGAATAAGATCCCGTGGTTCGGCGACCTCCCGTGGGTCGGGGCGGCCTTCCGCTACCGCACCCAGCAGAGCGAACGGCGCGAATTGATTTTCATCATGACGCCGCACATCATTCGTAGCGAAGCCGACATGGCCCGCGTCGTGTCGGAAGCGGCGAAGAACATGAGTTGGGATCTGAAACAGGTCGACAAAATTCACGGCCACGGCAGCGATGTGCTCAGTGGTCGCTATCACAATGCTCTCTTACCGCAGACGCCGTACTGCCCTCCGGAAGGGCAACCGGGCGAAGTACCCCCGAGCTTGATGAACCTGCCGTTCTCGCCCACGGGGCAAGTGACGACGGGCCTCAGCGGAACGCCGTCGGTTTATAACCCGCAACCGGGTCAGCCGATGGCCGGCCCGCCACCGGCCCAGTTCCCGATTCAGGGGCCACCGCCGGTCAGCAACAATCTGCCGACGCCTCGACCTGGGTTTGCCGGGCCGAATCAGACCGACGTGCCAACTGTTCCGCAGATCGGCACCGACCCGAATTCGGGTGTGCAGCCGCAATCGTGGAACAGTCCGGCCCAAGCGGGTAACGGGTGGTCGTTTGGCAAAACACCGGCCGGGGGCATGACGCCTTCGACCACAGGGCCGACTCTTGGCAAACCCAAGGAGGGGAAAGAATGGCGCGTTTACGGTCGCTGATCGCCCGGTTCGGAACCGTACGGATTGGGAGCGGTCTGGCCCTCGTGGCTGCACTGCTCCTCCCGGCTGGTTTCGGTTGTGCCAGCTTGAAGAAAACCAAATCGGAATTCGCCCAAGTCCTCCACTTGGAGGCGCCTAAACCGGCGTCCCAAGTGATTTGCTTCTGGCAGCGGCGGCCTCAGCATTTGCCCGATCCGAGCCGGGATGGCGTCTTGGCACCCGGCATCGTCGGACAGCTCTTCTTGATCGGTTCGGATAAAGAGTCCGTCGAGGTGACGGGCGATCTGGTGGTACAAGCTCTCGACGAAACGAAACGCCCACCGGG
>JAYSXU010000827.1:0-7987 GCA_043716965.1 Fimbriiglobus sp. | reverse complement strand
CTAAGGTAATGCTGCGAAGCGCGTGGTGAATGTCGCCGCTTGCCAGCGGCGCCAGCAACAGAATGATGCCGAGATTCGTGTTCCGCGTCGTGACAGTTTTCGTGGCTTCGACGCACTGGTAAACCAACTCGCCGAACTTTAATTCCTGATGATTGCGAAACACCGATGTAATCGCGGTTGCACTGAGGGCAAAGTCGAGGTGTGTCATGTCCGCGAAATCGGCCTTCGGGTGGACGTTGCCGATCTTGCGTGCGGAAACTTCCCACAGGCACGCGGTTTGCACACACCGTTCGGAATCAATCACGTGCGGTCCCTGCCTATTTGACTTGAATCGACACCAGAATTTTTGACAGGATTAACAGGATTGAACAGGATTTCAAATCATTCTTCAATCCTGTTCAATCCTGTAAATCCTGTCAAAAAGTCTTCTCGAAATACCCCACCACCAGCTTCGCTACGTCAAGTCCGCACGCAACTCCTAGTGCCCGCCAACCGGGGACGGCGTTGACTTCGATCACGTACCACTCGCCGTTCGGACCGGGGAGCAGATCGACGCCCGCGATGACGGCACCCACCACTGAGGCTGCGTTGCACGCGAGCGCATCTTGAGCGGGTGTTAGTTCCATTGGCGTGCCCGTGCCGCCTTGGGAAACATTGGTTCGCCAATCGCCGTGGGCCGTGCGGCGCATCGCCCCGATCACTTGACCGCCGATCACGAACGCGCGCACGTCCCAGCCGGGATGCTGGATAAATTGTTGTAGGTAAATCACGCCGCCGGTTTGCTCGATTGCCCGGAACGTTCGCCACGCCAACTCCGGGTCACTCACCCGCACCATCCCCCGCCCCTCGGCCCCGAAGAGGGGCTTCACCACGACATCCCCACCCAGTTCCACAAACGTATTTTGCGCATCGTTAGCGGTTTGGCACACAGCAGTCGGTGGCGTCCGAATGCCCGCTGATTCCAGTCTCGCCGACGTGAGGTACTTATCGACACACACTTCGACCGCACGCGGCGGGTTCACCACGAGCTTGCCACGCGATTGAATCTCATGCAGCAAGTCCATGCGAAAAACAACTTGCTCTAGCGACCCCGCCGGCATCGTCCGCACGATGAACGCATCCGATTCCAGAAACGAACTCCGGCCCATCGCCACCGTCGCCGACAGTTGCCGAAAGTCGAACGCCGTCGCGTGATGCCCCAACGCCGCCGCCGCCCGCAACAGGTCTTGCACGTGCCAACCCGTCCCACCGGAGAGAATCGCAATTTGCATGACCAGGACTCATGATGTCGGGGTCGAATTAATCTAAACCACAAAGCGATCTAAAATCTGCGGTCGATCCGGCTGAATACGCCGAAAGTTGTTCGTGTCAGTTGAGAGCAACGGCGTGCCCGAGTCCGAATGAACGTGTACAAGATTGCTCGAACCCCAAAATCAAGCCCTACCAACCCAACTCAGAGTCACCCCTTGACACAACTCCGTTGTACGTCAATCGGGCGTGGTCTTCGAGAGTCCGAAATCGTGGCTAATGTAGTTGATGCTATCAATCGAATTCGGGTCGATAAAAGTCAGCTCGACGTGCAAATCCAAAAGTTGGCATGATCCTCTCCGATCGGGAAATCCGGGACCGAATCCTGCTCCATCCCGCCGCGAGCGCCGAGGTACGCGCAGCGCCTCGCGGCAAGGGCCTGCCCGAACCACAAGCCGGCACCCACATCGGACGGTGTCGCTTTCCGGAACCCTTCCGCCCCTTCGCGGGCGTGGCAATGCAAAAGACCCGCCGTTGACCAGTCTCCCGCGCCTGTGGTGTCCCGGACCACCGGGCCGTTCAACGCCACTAAAATCCTTAACGGCGCGGCCACCCGCCCTCCAAACCTCGCCCGATACTTCAGCCCTTCCGGACCGAGTGTCGTGACCCGGAGTATTGGGTGCTGTCCGAAGTCCGCTGCTTGGGGTGGCTCAGCGAGTCGCTCGTGGGAGTGTACGACGGCATGGGTCATCGCCCACGCCTCCCGGAAGAGACCCGGATCACCCACCCTCGACGGGTCGAACACCACCACCGCGCGAGTTCGGCGGCCTTCGTAGCGGGGGCCAGTGTACCCTTATTCGCGCGGTCGAAGAAGAACACCCGCTGTGGAAGAATCTGGGCGGCGGTAGCCCTAGCCGTGGTTACGAGGGCGGGTTTATACGACGGGAATCTGACGTCGCAGTGAGGGCATCGCCAGCTAAAGGTGTGCGTGGGTATGCCGCCGGGGTTCGACCGCATGGCCTGTAGTATGATCTGGCTGCTTCCGGATTCGACGCGAAAGATGGCGAGGCTAACCGCTGACGAGCGTGGCGTTGATCGTGCGGCGAATCGGAGTGACGACGACTCAGACCGGGTTGGCGAAGGTCCGATGCGTGCCCGATCCCTTCCACGGCGAATGGAACTACCGCATTGTGTACAGTAAATTTATCTGAGCCTCGGACAAGCGTATTCTCCGCAGAGCAATCCAAAACAAATTGAATGGATTTCTCTGCGTCCTCTGCGTCGCTGCGGTGAACTTTCTTTCTTCGACTTCCAGAGATTTTAGCCGCACCCCGCATCAAACCACGGACCAAGTTGTAACACTGATTTCCTAACAGGTCCAAAAATGCAGGGTTTACTTAATCAACGTCCAGTGTTTGTAAAACACCGCGCGGAACGGTGCCATGATGAGGCGGATTGCGGTCAGGATGCCGCTGAGCAGCCACGGGACCGGCGACGGGCGAAGGATGTCCACGAACAGGCAGTAACGGACCGCGTCCGACTCGTTCACCGATTGGTGTTGCAACGTGTCGTCGAAGATGAACAGCTTGTCTTCGCACCAACGGTGGGTGTGATTCCCGACCCGGACGTAGACGTTGGGGTCGGTGATTTGGTTCACGTTATAAAGCACCCGCAGCGTCACCCGGAGTGGCCCGAAGTGCTTGCCGGTCGATTGCTTCTTGTTGAAGATCGACACGCCGATGGTGCGGATGTACTTGTAGCGGTGGTGGTATTCCGGGACGTCCACGGACCCCGGCACGATCTTGCCGTACCACTGGAAGAAGATCATGCCGCGTTTCTTCTCGCCGAGTTTTGCTTCGAGCAACCCGACCAAGTCCCGCTTGTGGGCGGCGTCGATCAGCGCCTGAATCTCCGCTTGATGGCCGGCGGGCAAGTCCGTGAGTTTGTAAATGCCCCGGTTCCAATACGGCAGCGAGATGAAATCCATCAACAAGTTGAACGGCGATAGCAGCCAAGTAAAGACACCGTTGCCGGCAAAGTAGCGGTCGATGTTCGCAATCGTCCGCCGCTGATTCCGTATCACGTCCAACACACCGCAGCAGACGTAGGCCAACAGAACCCACGGGATGAAGTAAATTGCCAGTGCCAGCGGCACGACGCGCTTGAACGCCTTCTTCAAAAACCGCGTCACCCGAAACGGGCGAGCTTGAACAGGAATCGGAGCAAGGGTGGCTGGCATCAATCACCAGAAGTACAGGGCGAGTGAACTGAACAAAACCGTCGTTATGCAACTGAGATGTTGCCTCAAGCCGCACTTTAGTCCACTCGACTTCGATCAACAATCCCAAGTTACCAACGGGCGTGCCGCTGGATTTTGGCATACCTAGCGAACCGGCGACGTAAGTCGCCTGGGTTACAACCAACCTCCTGCTAGAGGTTGCCCACCCAGCAGCTTACGCTGCCGGTTCGCCGGGATCTGTTTGCCTACTCGATCATCACTTCACGATCCCTTGCATCTTCATCCATTCGGCGCAACGGGCGGGCCACGTGGCGCAGGGCTTGCCTTCGCTGCGGAGGCCGAAGCCGTGGCCGCCGGTGCTGTAGACGTGCAGTTCGGCGGGGACTTTTAGCTTCTTCAATTCCGAGAACAGCCGGATGCTGTTTTCGGGGGTCAGCCCGTCGTCGTAGGCATGAACCAGGAACGTCGGCGGGGTGTCTTTTGACACGCGGATGTCGGCGGCGAGCAACTCGGGGTGTTGCTTGTTCAACAGGTAGGCGGGGTAGATAAGCGCGACGAAGTCGGGGCGGCAACTTTCTTTGTCGGCGTCGTCGATCGGTTCGTAACTTCGCTTGTCGAAGTTCGTCGCGGTCCACGCAGTGAGGTGCCCTCCGGCGGAGAAGCCGAGCATCCCGATGCGCTTCGGATCAAAGCCCAATTCTTTCGACATGCTGCGGACCAAGCTCAGCGACCGTTGCGCGTCTTGCAACGCACCGATAGGCGCCACGTCCTTGGGTTGGTCGGCGCGACGAGGAACCCGGTACTTCATCACGATGCCGGTCACGCCGATGCTGTTTAACCACGCCGCCACTTCTTCGCCTTCGAGATCCCACGCCAGGATGTTGTACCCACCTCCCGGCGCGATCACGACTGCCGCCCCGGTGTCCTTGTCCTTCGCCGGTTTGAACACGCTCAGCGTCGGCTTGCTGACGTTCCCGATGCGGCGCACCGAACGCTGGCCCGGCTTTCCGGCAACGTCTTCTTCCGCCGGAATGTTGCCCTTCTCACCGGGCACCGCCCCCGGCCACACGTCCAGGAGAACGGGCTTGTCCGCGGCCACGGTGAACGGCGTGACGACAAAAAAAAACAGGAAGGCCACGAAGATTCGCAACATGAGAGGCACCTGGGTGAGGAGGGTTCCAGACCCGAGTAGTGTAATCATTTTGCGTAGTGGCGGGTAATCAGATCATTTTGAAGCCACAGCAATTTGCCGAACGCCCGCACCGCCGTCGTTTCGGTTTCGCGGTCGAGGTTGAGGCTGAAAAGGGTCGCAGTGATCGCGTCCGCGACGAACCCCATGAGTGCATTCATCTGGACCAGCGGTATGACGATTTCCTTGCTACCCGCCTTGGCCGTGTGCATCTTGCCGACCATGTCGAGGTACTCGACCATCTTGCCGTCGTAAGGCTTCGTGACTAGGGTTTCGAGGTAGCGCGACAGGTGCTGCTTGCGGAACGTGATTTGCGGATGGTCCGGGGTGAGGTCTTCCAAGTTCGTCGGGATTTCGCCAGTGTATCCCTCCTGACGAGGAATGAAGTGTCGCCACGTCGCCGTGTACTGGTACAGCTTGGCATACACCGCGTCCACCAACCCCGGCACAAGCGGCGCGAGCAGTGGTGCGGAACCATGAATGGCCGCAACGTCCGCCGGGCCGAACCCCACGAACTGGGCTAGGTATTGGAACCGAGTCCCGAGGTCGTTCTCCAACTTCGCTTCGTCGATCGTTAGCATGGTGACACCGTGAGAGGTCTAAATCGGAATTTAGGATCATTTAATCCTGAATTGGCCGTTGGTAGTCTAGGTTTGATACAATCCCGTGTCAAGGTTCAACTTGTCCACGAGTACGGATCGCCATGTTTTCCCAAACCGTTGAGTATGCTTTGCGAGCCGCTGTATACTTGGCCACCCGCCCTGGTGAAGCCGCCACGACCGAAGAAGTCGCGGAGCGAACTCAAGTCCCGGCGCCCTACTTGGCGAAAATCCTACAAGGGCTGTCCCGGCACGGTCTCGTGAAATCGCAACGTGGCGTCGGCGGTGGTGTCATGCTGGCGAAGTCACCGGAAGACACGACGATTCTGGAAGTGGTCAACGCCGTCGAGCCGTTCAAACGGATCACGACCTGCCCCCTCGGACTCAGCACCCACGGGACGGTACTCTGCCCATTACACCGTCGCGTGGATGATGCGATGGCCACCGTCGAAACGGCGTTCCGAAACACAACCCTCGCCGAAGTCCTCGCGGAACCCTCCGCGAGCTACCCCCTCTGCGACATCCCGCCGAACACGAAACGAACCGCGTTGCCGGTCCGCAAAAAGTGAGACCCCGATGGACCCGATCCCGTTGTACCGCGTCGCACTTCCGTTTGTCGCCGTTCTGGCGCTAGCGGTGCTGTGCGTTTTCAACCGCACGATGCGGTTGCGGGCGATGTTACTGGGCATTTTGATGATGGTCGGTTACGCGGTGGTTCAAGACCAAGTGAGCGCCCGACTTTGCCCGGAGTATTTCACCGTGTTTCACAACCCGATTCCGGGGCTAACCGATCCAACAATCGTGGGCATCGTGTGGGGGTTCGTCGGGTCGTGTTGGGGCGGCGCGATCATGGGCTACGCCGCAGGTTTAGCCGCCACCCTCGGGCCACGCCCACCGTTGACCTTGCGACAATTGGTGATCCCGATGTTGTTGCTGACGGGTGCCATCGCACTGGTGACGCTCATTACTGGGTTGACCGCCTACCGGCACGCGGTGATGTTCGACATCCGACTCGCTCCAGTCGTGCTAGAAGACGTGCCAATCGAGCGACACCACGAGTTGTTCACCGTGGCGTGCTACCACTTGGCGGCCTACGTCACGGCGGTGGTCGGAACCGTGATTCTCTGCGTGGCGATTGGGCGGAGTCGCGTAAGCTAATCGAAAACCCTTAGAATACACCGTATCCTACTTGTAAACGAATTCGGTAAGACTGCGATGCACGGCATGAATAAGCACACTTTAACAGCGTTACTTTTACTGACAGCGACCCTTGTTACCCTTTCGGGTTGCGGCGATCCGTTGAACCGACAGGCGGTTTCGGGAACGGTCACGTTTCATGGCAAGCCGGTTGTAATCGGCTCCGTGACGTTCGTGCCAATACCGGAAACGGGACCGACCACCGGCGGAGCACAGGTCAAAGCCGGGAAGTTTGAAGTGCTGAAAGCCCAAGGCCTTTCACCCGGAAAATACCGCGTTCGGTTCACCGCGTTCGATCGTGAAGTCGTAGGCCCCACAGTACCGGGTAGTGGCCCGACACCCGAACCCGCCAAAGACATACTCCCCGCCAAGCACGGCTCCGACAGTAAACAGGAAGTCGAAGTCAAAGCGGGCGACCCGAACGTCTTCGAGTTCAAGCTCGATTGACGGGACTACTTTGTCCCACATTTCTTGTTCCCTGTTTTCCTTGAGGTGCCGAATGCGTCGAAATCGTTCTGGGTTCACGTTGATTGAATTGTTGGTCGTGATCGCCATCATTGCGATTCTGATTGGCTTGTTACTCCCGGCCGTGCAAAAGGTCCGTGAAGCGGCGGCACGGGCGAAGTGCCAAAACAACCTGAAGCAAATCGGCTTGGCGATGCACAACTACGAAAGCACGAACAGTACGTTGCCTCCCGGCGACGCGGTGACGGGCGGGAGTGGGACGTGGCAGCATTACATTCTGCCATACCTGGAACAACAGCCACTGTTCGGTTTGTACGTCAACCTTGGAAATTCCAACGGGACCGGCACGCCGAATTACACGGCAACAACATACCTCGGTCAACCGATTGGCAATCTCACGGTCGCCCAGACGAAGCTTTCCATCCTGACTTGTCCGACCGACCCGAACAGCAGTTCGGCCAAGCCACAGGGTGGCGGCGTGGACTTCGGGTTCAGCAACTACGCTGTGAACTTTGGGAACACCCACCGGACTCAAAACAAAGCGGGTCGCAATCCATTCGCCCTGGCGATTCGTCCCGACTTTGCAGGCGCACCGTTCACCTACCGAAACACTGGCACGACACCAATTACATCGACGTTTGGCTCTGTCACAGATGGCCTGAGTAACTCACTTTTTGCTGCTGAGCTGTTGCAAGGTGTGAGTATACTCCCGAACACCACAGAATTCCGTGGATTCGCTTGGTTCGGCCCAGGCGGGGAGTTCACGACATTCACCACACCGAACTCCAGCAGTCCGGACACGATTCAGTTTGCGAACTATTGCAACAACCTCCCGGCACAGGGCCTACCCTGTACGCAAGGTGCCGACTGGGCGTTGGCTTCCCGAAGCAAGCATACCGGCGGAGTCAACGTTGTCCTGGGTGATGGTAGCGTTCGGTTCATTACCAACAGCATCACTCCACAAACGTGGAGCCTGTTGGGGTCCACGCAAGATGGACTCGTGATGGGCGACTTCTAAAGCCCTGAAAAAACGCAAGCGGTTGCGAATGG
>JAYSXU010000826.1:0-7990 GCA_043716965.1 Fimbriiglobus sp. | reverse complement strand
AACACGGGCAGCTACTTCAGTCGTCATCCGGTGACCGGAAGCGGTGGGGCGGGGCGGGCAGGTGGCTTCGGCACACAACGGTTCGGCAACAACGCGGGTGGGACCATTGGTCGTGCGCCGTCGGGTGGTACCAGTTCTGGGTCTGTCGGTGGTGGTTCGTCGGGCGTTCGCCGGTAGTCATTTCCGTTTCAAACTCCCTGCATTGGGCATGGCTGCTTGATGCTCCTCGAAAGGATTCGATCATGTACAGCAAAATTTGGACGGGGGCGCGGTTCATCGCCGCAGTCGCCATGAGCTACGGGTTGTGGGGTAGCGCGAGTGTTGCAGTCGCACAAAACTGCGGCGCAGGCTGTGGGCCACTGGTCGGCAATTCGTGTGCGAAGCGCGCCAGTGATTGTGGCTGGCTTGGGCTGAAAATTTACCCACGAATGGAAAGCCGCTACATCCGGCAATTCTGCGGCCCGCACATTTGTCCCGGATCGTGCTTCGGATATTTCAAGCCGAAGATCACACGGTGGAACGAAGCGTGCCCGAACTACGGTGAACCCGCAGTGGACCAGTTTGTTGCTGCACCGACGTACCAGTCGCAACAACCAACGACACCCGCAGTGACCGAGACCGCGCCGGAACCGAAAGCGAAAATCCCGCCGATTTCCGATAGCGGTCCGAAACCGATGCCGAAGTTGCCCGATGTTACGGCACCGGACGCTCCCATCAAACCACCGAGTATTCCCGCCAAGCCACCAACAACCGGCGCAACGCCATTGCTAAAGCCCTTGGAGCAAGGTTTGGTCATACCACCCGTTCCAGAAGTCCCCGTACTGCCAGTGCTGAAAACGGTTGGCACAACGGCACCCGGCCAGTTCTAAGTTTTGTGAAACTTTCATTTCCAGCGTGAGTCTAAGTGCAGGTGTAAGCATTCCGTACTAGCTTTGTGTTACGGAACTGAAACAAATTCCGCTCGTTGTGACCAAGTTCAAACAACTTGGTCACAACGAGCGGTTTTTCGTGGATGCTTTCAGATTGATCCCCATCAAGATTTCGTTAGAGATTGCAGTATGAACGACGTTTATTTGGTAACGGGTGGCAGTGGGTTCATTGGTTCCCATCTCGTGGATGCCCTGACGGCGGCGGGGAAATCGGTTCGCATTTTGGACGACTTCAGTACCGGCAGTCGTGAAAACCTCAAGCATCTCACGAAACAACCCGAGATCATCACCGGCAGTGTGACCGACCCCGCAGTGGTCGATCGGGCCATGCAAGGTGTCGGCGTGGTGTTCCATCTCGCCGCAATGGCATCTGTCGCCAAGAGTCTCGAAGACCCGTTGCTATGCCACGCCGTTTGTGCGACCGGGACGTTGAACGTCCTGGACACGGCCCGAAAGCATGGCGTGAAACGAGTCGTGTACGCGGCCAGTTCCAGCGCCTACGGCACCGCCTCGGACCCGGCGGGGCAGAGCGAAGACACGCCACTAAACCCGCTTTCCCCCTATGCCGCTGCGAAACTCGCGGGGGAACATTACCTCGAAGCGTATGCGAAAAGCTTCGGCGTGGAGACGGTACGACTGCGGTTCTTCAACATCTTCGGCCCGCGACAACGGGCCGACAGTCCGTACAGCGGTGTGATTGCGATCTTCACCGGCATCATGACTGCCGGCCGAGTGCCGAGTGTTCACGGCGACGGCCTGCAAGTGCGGGATTTTGTGTACATCGAGAACTGCGTCCAGGCCATTATGAAGGCGTCGGAAGTGCCGGGGGTTTCCGGGAAAGTCTACAACGTCGGCACGGGCCGTAGTGTGACCGTGTTGGACTTGGTGCAAGGCTTGAACAAAATCCTTGGCACGTCGGTCACACCCACCCATGCCGCAGCCCGAACCGGCGACGTGCGATTCTCGCTAGCCAAGATTGAACGCATCAAAAAAGACTTGGGCTACGAACCATTGGTCTCGTTTGAAGACGGGCTACGTCGCACAGTCGAATGGTACCAAGCCGGTGGGAAATAATCGGACAACTCTGGCGGGTTAAACATAGCATGTCACCTGACATCTTTGTCATAACTCCCGAGGTCGGCACATCGTGCGGTGGCGTGTTCATCCCTTGTTGTGGCTCGGTTCCGGCTCCGGATTATTGCTGATTGGCTTGATCGCGGTCCTGATACCTTCTCAGTCAGTCGAACGCCCGTTGATCGCCTATGTTGCCGCCAGTCTTCGCCCGCCGCTTGAAGCGATTGCGGTCGATTACCAAGAGATATCTGGGCGGCGGGTCGAACTCCGGTTCGGCGGTTCGGAAGATTTGCTGACCCAAGCCCGCTTCAGTGCGACCACGACGCCGGCAGATTTGTTCCTACCCGCCGACGACTCGTACCTTCAAAAAGCACGCCAGCTTCAACTGATTGGTGAAAGTTTCTCGCTCGCACGGATGCGGGCTGTCGTGTTGCGGAACCCGAAACACGAGATTGCGACCTGGGCCGACCTCACAACCAACGGTCGGAAACTCGCCCTCGCCGAACCGGGCATCGCGGCCATCGGGTTGCTGACGCGGAATCATTTGCAATCAACAGGCCGTTGGGATGAACTCGACCGTGTGATCGTGGTGAAAACAGACACCGTGACCCAATCCGCTAACGCCGTGAAGCTTGGCACTGTGGACGCAGCAATCGTGTGGGACGCCGTCGCTTTCCACTTTCCCGAGTTGCCAACGCTCCGATTGCCGGAATTGGACGGCATCATGGCTACGGTCCCCGTCGCGGTGTTGACACAATCCCCGAACCTGCCGGAAGCCATAAAGTTTGCCCGCTTCATCGCCAACCAGGGGTTGCCGCGCTTTCAAGAAGTGGGGTTTGAAGTCATCACTTCGAGTGGAGAACGCACGCCGTGATGCCGCCTCGCACTCGTTCCGATTGGCCGTTTTTCGTCGGGCTAGGTTTGCTCAGTTCGCTGTACCTTGGGCTAATTGTCGCCATGCTCGTGGCCGATCTGTTCTACACGACACCCGCACACGTTATCACCGCGTTGAACACCCCCGAAATCCGTTACGCGATCCGCCTGAGTTTGCTGAGTTCGTCGATCACCACGCTCCTCGCACTTTGGGTGTCGGTGCCGCTCGGGTACCTGTTGTCGCGTGTTCCGTTTCCGGGCAAGTGGTTGATTGAGTTACTTGTCGATGTCCCCGTCGTGCTGCCGCCGCTGGTCGTCGGGTTAAGCTTGCTGATTCTGTTTCAGACCGCACCGGGACGACTCCTGGGCGACCGCATCCCGATCACTTACGAAATCCCGGCGGTGATCCTGGCGCAATTTGCCGTCTCGACGGCGTTCGCGGTCCGGACCATGCGCGTGACGTTCGATCAACTTTCCCCACGCACCGAACAGGTGGCGTTGACCCTGGGCTGTTCCCGCTCCCAAGCGTTTTGGTTGGTCACCTTCCCCGAAGCCCGTCGCGGGTTGATCGCCGCGGCCACGTTGGCGTGGGCACGATCACTCGGTGAGTTCGGCCCCGTGCTGATCTTCGCCGGAACCACACGGATGAAAACAGAAGTGTTGCCCACGACCGTCTTCCTCGAACTCAGCGTCGGCAACCTCGAAGCCGCCCTCGCCGTTTCGTTACTCATGATCGGGATCGCGCTCGTCGTGTTGCTACTGTTGCGGCTAGTCGGCCTACGCAGTGCGGAGGTCGTCTAACCCGAACTATTCACCACGAATTACACGAATCAGACGAATCAGAATTGAACAAGATTAGATTCGCTATGCTTCAGGAGGCTTCACTCGATCAGAGAAAATACGGATTTCATTCGTGTGATTCGTGGTGACCACTCTGGGTTAAGTACCGCATGATTGAAGTCGTCAACCTGATCGTTCGGCAATCGGCGTTCACGCTGCCGGTCATGAACTTTCGTATCGAAGCGGGGTGTTATGCGGTGCTGATGGGTCCGACCGGCAGCGGCAAAACGACACTGTTGGAAGCGATCGCAGGCTTACGTCCCGTTGCCGATGGCGTGGTGAAAATTCGCGGCCAGGACGTGACCAAGTTCACGCCCGCAGCCCGCAATCTTGGGTATGTCCCCCAAGATGCCGCAGTCTTCCGCACGATGACTGTGCGCGACAACATCGCGTTCGGCCTCGCCATTCGTGGCACATCCAATCTCGTGATTCAAGACCGAGTCCAGGAACTCGCCAAGTGGCTTGGACTGCACGCAATTCTGGATCGGAAGGCGATTCGCCTCAGCGGTGGTGAAGCGCAACGGGTCGCCTTGGGCCGGGCGTTGGCGTTTCGACCGGATGTGTTGCTACTCGATGAACCACTCAACGCGGTCGATTCGGCAACTCACGATGAACTGATCGAGCGGCTCCGGGAATTGCGAAAACGCGAAAGGATCACCGCCATCCACGTCACGCACAGCCAAACCGAAGCCGACCAACTCGGTGATGTCGTGCTTCGGATCGGTTAGTAACGTCAAACTTTTAGACAGGATTAACAGGATCGAACAGGATTCAGAACAGTGAATAAAGATCGGATTTGAATCCTGTCAAATCCTGTTAATCCTGTCTGAATTCAAGTGTCGTATCTGATTCCGCACAAAACCCCACTAGCCGACGTTGTCAGGGCTGCTACTATTACTGTTCGCTTTGTAAATAGGTTCGGAGTCGATCATGTACGCGATTTTTGAAGACGGTTCCCGGCAGTATCGGGCTGAAGAAGGCGCAATGGTCATTATCGACCACCGCGAAATCGAAGTGGGAGCCACGATCGAACTGAACCATATCTTGCTGATTGAGAAAGATGGTTCCGCCCAAATTGGACTGCCGCACATTGCTGGTGCCAAGATCATTGCCGAAGTCGTGGACTTTCCGCGTGTCAAAACGATGACCCAGAAATTCCGCCGTCGTAAAGCCTCGAAGCGATTGCGTGGTCATACCCAACCGCACGTTCGCGTGAAGATCAAGCAAATCGTCGGGTAATTGCTTTTACTCCGAATGCTTCCGTTGCCGCAGTCAACTTCGGGTTGAAACTGCGGCCCGTTTATTTTCAACTAGGTGCTGCACACGGTTTTTCCACGGGCAAGGAGGCTCAGGTATGACGCAGCGTCGTGAATTATTCAGCATCGGCTTTGTTGCACTGATGGTCCTCGGGGGCACGGTCGCCCTCGGCTTGGGGCAAACCCCTCCCCCGCGTCGGCTACCGCCGTCGATCACGGGTGCCCCCACCGTACCGGCTCCCACGCCGACAGTTAGCCCGGTGGTCGGGAACCAACTTCAATCTACGCCACAAGCCCCTATCTCGCGGTTTCTCAACGACCTGCGTGCGTTCCCGCCGGAAACCGAACAAGCCGTTTACTCCATGCGATCCGGTGCGGATTGGCTCTGGCGCATGAACCAGACCAACGGGCGCTTTTTGCCAGGCTTGAACCCTTCGATTCGACAATGGCTCGAATCCGATCACGATCTTCGCCAAGCATTCGGGACACTCGCCCTCGCCGAAGCCGCAAAATTTACGGGTGACGACCGATTCGCGGCACGGGCCAACGGTTCGATACTCTCACTGCTCGCTCTCACAAAGCTCGAAGCGGCCGACGCAACGTGCCGGGTTCCGGTAACGACTTCGGATCGGTGCAACCGGGTCGGGTTCGCGGCAGTCTTGGCGCTGGCGATTGATAGCTTGCCGAACCCCGATACGAAACAACTCGCGGATGCCGAGGCACTGTGCAACTTCATAGCCAAGCAATGCCGTGCGGATGGTGCGATTAGCAATGCAGATGATGGTCAAAAAGCAGACGTAGATGGGGCGATGGTCTGTCCGGGGCTTGCCTTGCAGGCGCTTTCGATGAGCCAGCGGTTGAAGCCGGACGTGGCCAAGCGGGATTGCATTGCTAAAGCCGTAACGTACTATCGTGGCGTGGTGAAGACGCAACCGCAACCCATGCTGATCGCAACATTGCTGCCCGCGTTCGTCGATTACTGCCTGCAAAACAACAAGGACGCGGCCACCGCGACGGCCGTGTTCGAGATGGCAGATTGGTTGGCGACTTGCCAATACCCCCGCACGGATTCCCGGACGCCGCAATGGATTGGTGGTTTCAAAAACAATCCCACTGCCACGAACGAACCGGGGTTCGAGTCCGCGTTGTGTGTCAACGCGATGTGCCATGCCGCCAAACTCACGCGGCAGGTGCCGGACTTAGCCCGGTTCTACAAGTACCGCGTCGTGGCTGTTGAAGGGTTGAACTTCCTGCGGACGTTACAGTTCACCGACGAAAGTGCCAACCACTTCGAGAAAACCTTCCGCACCAACTTTCTGAACGGCGGCACGCGGTTGGCACCGAGTGACGGCACCATTCGCATTGATGCCACCTCCCAACTGGTTCTGGCCCACCTCGCGTTCCTGCAAAGTGGCGGCGAAAATCGCGTGGAGTAGTTTGCGTGTGACACAGTTCTCTGGGGATGAAGCGCAAACCCCACCCCCTAACCCCCTCTCCGACGCGGAGAGGGGGGAACGGTCTAGCTCCCCTCTCCGCGTCGGAGAGGGGCCGGTGGTGAGGTGGATTTCAAGACCCGACCATTACGAGAACCCGGTTTCACCCTGTATTGTCCCAATTCACAAACGGTTCGGTCGAGAAAGCGGGCTGTTCCTATAATCTGTTTTGAGGGCGTCCGGAGTCACCGGGATGCCCATTCCTTGGGTTCGGGATGGCGTGCGAATGAGTAGCGAGCGACCCTTCCAACGTCCGAAATGTCGGTCCCTGATGGGGCTTCGTGTCGTCGGGTCCGGAAAGTACGTTCCGGATTCGGTCGTCAGCAACGAACACCTTCACGCCCGCCTCGGGTTTGATTCCGAATGGATTGTGAAGCGGACGGGTATTCTGGAACGTCGCCACGCCTTGCCGCACCAAGCCACGTCGGACCTCTGCGTCGAAGCCGCGAACGATTGCTTTGCCAAATCAGGGCTGACTGCGGCTGACTGCGACCTACTCGTTCTCGGCACCTTCACGCCGGACATGTCGTTCCCCTCAACGGCTTGCATTGTCCAAGATCGTCTGGGCATCACGGGTCCAGCCATTGAAGTGGAAGCGGCCTGTGCTGGGTTTATGTATGCGCTCATTACAGGTGCCGCATACATCCTCAGTGGGGCGAGTGACCGGGCGCTAATTATCGGCGGTGACACCAACAGCCGCGTGCTGAATCCGAACGACATCAAAACTTACCCGCTATTCGGTGACGGGGCCGGGGCCGTGATCCTCGAACGCGGTCGCCCCGATCAAGGCATTCTCGCCTACAGCATGGGGGCGGATGGGTCCGGCGGGCCGTTGCTCAAGCGCGACGCCTGTGGAAGCCGCAACCCGCCGACCGCCGAGCTTTTAGCAGAAGGCAAGCACTTCATGTACATGGACGGCCGCGCCGTGTTTCGGTGGGCGGTGGAGATTCTCTGCGACACGATTCAAGACGTGCTGACGGCGGCGAACCTGACCCCCGCTGATGTCGATGTGTACGTCACCCACCAAGCGAACGTGCGGATCATCAACGCGGCGATTGACGTCTTGCACATCCCCCGCAGCAAGGTCTTTAACAATTTAGAGAAGTATGGTAATACCTCCGCTGGGTCGATTCCGATTGCACTGGATGAAGCCATCGGCGAAGGCCGATTACAAGAAGGGCAACTTGCCGTGCTGAGCGGATTCGGCGCGGGGTTGGCCTGGGGCACCGCCGTCATGCGGTGGTAATGCAATTTCCAAGAGGCTAGGTCGTGAACCCTGAAATCTTCGACACTGACCTACCGACACACTGGGCCGTTCCACTCAACGAACCCGCCATGCCGGACGTGATTCCGTTCCCCATTTCGCCTATGATTCCTGAAGAATCGAGTGACGATCAAGGGTTTCTCCTGCGGGGGATTGAGCCGTCGGACGAGGGGTTTCACCCCCGCTTGAGACGGTTCGATGAAGCGGCGTAAAGTCAAAATACTTTGCACAAACTTTGGTACAATTGGTCGCATTCAGCGC
>JAYSXU010000825.1:0-2711 GCA_043716965.1 Fimbriiglobus sp. | reverse complement strand
GGGTGGCGCGGCGAACACGGCGGTTCGGCGGGACCGGATTGCCAAGTAGTTTCTTGTACCAGGACGAGAACATGGGAGGAACCTTTCACGGTATTGAGATGGAGCGATTCGATCCGGGTGACTAGGATTCACAAGGCTTTAACCCGTCAGTCACCCGTCTACCAAGGGAATGGGATTGGGCCGCACGGTCCGCCAATTTGAGCCGAGTTGGTTGATTTTGCCGAGATGTCGAAAATTCATGGCGGACGGCGGACGTGGATTCGATTCCTTTAGGTAATGACAGTGATGGCACCCGAACTGACCCCGATGCAGAACCTTGGCGATGACAGAATCTTCACGGATGCGTCGTTGTTACGGCGGTTTCGATTGGGCGAAGGGGATGCCGCCACCGAACTGTACAAGCGGTACGCGAACCGGCTGGTCAACTTGGCTTCGGCGCGCGTGACATCCGATTTGAAGCAGCGGGTGGACCCCGAAGACATTGTTCAATCGGTGTTTCGCACCTTCTTTCGCCGGGCGGCCTTGGGCCAATACGAAGTGCCGGACGGCGAAGAACTGTGGAAACTGTTTTTGGTCATCGGGCTAAACAAGATTCGGGAAGTCGCCGCCCACCACTACGCCGAAAAGCGTGACCTGCGGCAGACGACCGGCAGGGATGCGACTGAGCAAGCCACGACCGAGAACAATGATTTTGCTCTGGTTGCACTGCAAATGACGATTGATGAACTGCTCGTCCCGTTGCCGGCTACGTACCGCGAGGTCATCCGGTTGCGAATTGATCGGCACGAGATTGCAGACATTGCCGTGCAGACGGGTCGATCGAAACGATCGGTCGAACGGATTCTTCACGAGTTTCAGCGGAAGTTGCACGGGTTGATCGATGCCAACTAGCCCGAACCGAACGACGGCCACGCCTGACCTGGATCTCGATCTGGAGTTGGACGGCTACGTGGAAGCCTTTGAAACAGCCGCCCGAAGCCGGGACGCCGACCTTGCCGAATTCCTGCCGCCACCGGGCCATCCGAAGTACCGGGCGGTGTTGTGTGAACTGATCCGGGCTGATCTGGAATTCGCCTGGGAACGTGGCGATTGCCCGCGACTGGAAACGTATCAGGCCCGGTTCCCCACACTGTTCAGTCACCCGGATGATCTTCGTGAGGTTGCCGCCGAAGAGTTCCGCTTGCGCCGCACCGCCGGGGAACACCCCGACCCCGACGAATACTTCGAGCGGTTCGGAATCGATCTGTTCGACATCGCCTCTGACGATTCCTCGCAAACCAAAGTCGTCGCACCGTTCCCGATCGACACGTGGCCGGATGACCGAATTCCGCACGTCGGCGACACGATCCCGCCGGGGTTTGTCCTCGAAGCCGAACTCGGTGCCGGGACATTTGGCCATGTTTTTCTCGCCCGCCAAGCCGACCTTGCGGAGCGACACGTCGCGGTCAAGTTATCGTCGAAGCTCGTTCGCGAATCGCAAATCCTCGCGCGGCTTCAGCACACCAACATCGTGCCGGTCTACTCCGTTCACCGCGTCGGGCGGTTTCACGCCTTGGTGATGCCCTACCTGGGGCGGACGACGTTCGCCGATCTCATCCACACATTCCGCCATGCCGGTGACCGTCCCGCGTCCGGAAAAGCGGTCGTCAGCACGCTCGTTGACCGCGCGGCGGGGACGGCCCCCGCGAGTTCGCTCAAGCCGAATTCAACACCCCACGACGCGAACACCAATTCCGTAGCACCCGATTTGTCACGGTCCACGCTCGACACGCTCAGTCGGTTCACGTTCGTCGAAGCGGTTCTTTGGATCGGGTCGCAGTTAGCGGACGGGTTAGCCCATGCGCACGATCGCGGCATTCTTCACCGCGACATCAAACCGGCCAACGTGCTGTTTACGGACGACGGCCGCCCGATGTTGCTCGACTTCAACCTTGCCGCTGATAAGGCTGTGCCGACCACGGGTGATAGCATCGGCGGCACGATCCGCTATATGGCACCGGAGCAGTTGGCCGCTCTGCAAACCGAACGCGGCGAATTCTCAGTTCAGTCGGACGTGTATGCCCTCGGGTTGATCCTGTTCGAGTTACTCGCCGGTCGGTTGCCGTTCGATGATCCGAAGGGAATCGCAAACCGCGTCCTCACGCAAATGCACGCCGACCGAAGCCGGCCACTTGACCCGTCACGGTTATCAAACGGCGTGTCACCGGCGGTTGTTTCGATCCTGGCCAAGTGCCTTGCACCCGATCGTGGGGATCGTTACACAACGGCAGCAGAATTACGCGAAGACCTGTTGTGTCAGTTGTCGAACCGCCCTCTCAAGTTCGCGGCGGAGCGGTCGATTCGGGAGCGGGTTCAGAAGTGGGGACGGCGGCACCCACGGCTGTCGTCGTCGGTCACACTCGGAATCGTGGCCGCAAGCGTGTTAGCCGCGACGGTGTCGGTGTTCGTCGTGCGACAACAGCGATTGGAAACGTTTGAAGCGGAGCGGGCACGGGACGACCTGCACTCCGCGATCGGTCTCGTCTACGCTGCGAACGGACCCACTGCCGAGACGCAAGACATGCGGGCAACGGTCGTGGCAGCGCTAGCACCTTACCACATCGAAGACGAAGGTTGGACGACGAGTCCGCTGCTTCGCCGTCTAACCGACACCGACCGCGTGGCCGTTCAACAAGACATGGCCGTCATATTGGCGTTGACCACACAATTGA
>JAYSXU010000824.1:0-8012 GCA_043716965.1 Fimbriiglobus sp. | reverse complement strand
AGAGCGGCCACGGGTGTATTTCGTGCCACGACATCTCCGGCATTACCGGGGGCGGGACTCGTGGGCCGGATTTAGCCCGGACCCAGGAACGGGTTCGGTACGACTGGTACACCCGCTGGATGCACCAACCGCAACGCATGGCCCCCGGCACCAAGATGCCGCAAAACTTCATCGACGGCAAAGCGCTACTCACGACGTTCTTCGACGGCGACGGCGACAAGCAGATCGAAGCGATGTGGGCGTACTTTTCGCTCGGCCAAGGTTTGCCACTCCCCAGCGGCATGGAACCGCCGAAGGGTCTCATCGTCAGCGCGAAAGACCGCCCGGAAATTTTGCGGACGTTTATGCCGGAAGGGGCGGGCACGAAGGCGATTGCCATTGGGTTCCCTGGTGGTGTGAACACGGTGTTCGATGCGGCGACTTGTCGGCTCAGTTATGCGTGGTCCGGGAATTTCCTGGATGCGTCCCCGGTGTGGGACAATCGCGGCGGCCGGCCGGCGAAGTTGCTCGGGCCGAAATTCTGGACCGGCCCGAGCGGTTTCCCGTGGGCCACCACCGAGAGCCGCACCCCACCCGATTTCACTAAACGGTTCAGTGACCCCGCCTACGGCTATCAACTACCAGATGACCGCTTCTATGGTGGTCCACAACATGTTCACTTCGCCGGGTACACCCTCGATACTGCGGGCGTGCCGACCTTCCGTTACCGGCTCATCGAACTCGACAGCAAAGCTGAACTGATCGTGCAGGAAAGAATCACCCCGTTGCCCGTAACCGTTGCCGCAGGATTGTCGCGGCAATTTGTTCTTGACATGCCGGCGGGTAAAACCGGGTGGCTGTTCATCGGCACCGCAACGAAAGCACCACGAGTGTACGACGCCAACGGGACGCCCATCTCGATCGACCAGAAAGAGGAACTCCCGGCGATCGGCACGCGGGTCGTGTTGCCGACCGACAGTAACGGGGCCACGGTGTTCGACCTGACAACAGCCCCGGACGGAACCAAGTGGCGCATCGTGGCAAAGCCCGATGGCAGTTACCAAGTCTTGTTGCGATTACCCGAACCGACCCGGTCTGGCAAAGCCGACGTGACGCTATCCCTGTGGGGTCTACGCCGCGATGATGAAGAGTTGTTGAAGGGACTGAAAGCGAAGTAACGGCAAGCTTTCTCGTCAGGATGTATGATGTCGCTCAATTCCTGGGAGGGTTTCGATGATGCATCGTTGCGTGGTTACCGTGCTAGTCTTCTGCTTCAGTCTGCCAACGGTCTTGGCCGAACCGTCCCCGGCGTGGTGGGGCGCGGACGTGGAGAAGGCGTTGGCGAAGGCGAACGACAATCGCGGAGAGTTGGAGAAGGCGTTGATTGGGGTGCCGAAGGATCAACGCAAGGGGATGGAATTCCTCATCGCCAACATGCCGGACGCGGACTTGATCGGGTTGAAGGCGGAGTTCTTGCTCACGAACCACGACCTCGCGTACAAAGCGCGGCGGGTGGTGCCGTGGGGGCAGGCCGTCCCGGACGATGTCTTCCTCAACGACGTGCTGCCGTATGCCAACGTGGACGAGAAACGCGACCCGTGGCGGCAGGAGTTTTACGACCTTTGCTTGCCGATGGTGAAGGACTGCAAGACGCCGTCGGAGGCGGTCCAAAAGCTGAACACGGAACTCTTCAAGCACTTCAAACTGGGCTACGCTCCCCAACGAAAAGCACCGAACCTGAGTCCGAAGGAATCCATCGCGCAGGGCAACGCATCTTGTACCGGGCTGTCGATTGTCCTGAGTGATGCGTGCCGGGCCGTCTGCATCCCCGCCCGGTTGGTCGGCACGCCGAACTGGGCGGACAAACGGGGCAATCACACCTGGATTGAGGTTTGGGACAAGGATTGGCACTTCACTGGGGCGTGCGAACCGGACCCGAAGGGACTCGACAAAGGGTGGTTCGTGGCGGACGCGGCGCAGGCGAAGAAAGATTCCCTCGAACACGCCATCTACGCGGCCAGTTTTCGCAAGACGGACCAGCACTTTCCACTCGTGTGGGCGCGGAACAGCAAGACGGTATCGAGTGAGAACGTCACCGATCGCTACACGAAAAATGTGGTGAAGAAAACGGACACGTTCAAGCTGAACATCCGGGTACTCAACGACAGTAAGAAGCGAGTCACTGTCCCGGTCACAGTGACGATGAGTGATGAGCCGAAAACGAAATTGGAAGGCCAGTCGCGGAACGAAAGTGCGGACACCAACGACTACCTGAGTTTTGATCTGCGACCGAATCAAGAGTACGTGGTGAGGGCGGGCGCGGTCGAGCAGAAGCACAAAACCGGAGCGGCAGGGGAAACTCGGTTGATAGATGTGGTCGTGGCCACTTCGCCCGACGTCAGCCGTTCCGCCGACTCAGTAATGGCACTCAAAGAAGCGATTGCCGCGAAGCCGAAATCACTGGAGAGTTTGAAAGAATTGGCATTCATCGCGGCTTTGAATGATAAGCAATTTTCGGGCACCCCGCTGACAAAGGCCGATGCCGCAGTTGCTCGCACACTGCTATGGGATTTTCACGTCGCCATCGTTCAACAAGAACGGGCGCAAGAACTAAAGGATCGTGTCATCAAGGACGGCGCCTTGGAGATGCCGTTCGAGTTCAAAACCTTTGGCACACAGCCCAAAGATGGGCGAAGCCTATGGATTTCGCTACACGGCGGCGGCAATGCACCGAAGACGGTGAACGACAAACAGTGGCAGAACCAGAAGTCGTTGTACACCTTGGATGAAGGTATCTACCTTGCCCCCCGCGCACCAACAAACACCTGGAACCTCTGGCACGAGGCCCACATCGACCGGCTGTTTGCCCGGCTCATCGAAGACCTCATCGTGCTGGAGAACGCGAATCCCGATCGCGTGTATGTGATGGGTTACTCCGCAGGCGGCGACGGCGTTTACCAACTCGCACCGCGAATGGCCGACCAATGGGCGGGCGCGGCGATGATGGCCGGTCACCCCAATGGCGTGTCACTTTTGTCGCTACGGAACGTGCCGTTCGCGCTGCAAGTGGGCAGCAATGACAGTGCGTACAACCGCAACAAAGTCGGCCAGGAATATGGTGAGCAACTGACGGCGTTGCAACAGGACGACCCGACTGGCTACCCACACTTCGTCAAAATTCACGAGGGTAAGGGCCACTGGATGAACTTGGAAGACAAAGCCGCGCTGCCGTGGTTGGCGAAGCACACGAGGAACCCGATCCCGGACCGCGTGGTCTGGAAGCAAACCGGAACCGTTCACGATCGCTCGTACTGGCTAGCGGTGCCACCGAACACCGCTCAACCCGATGCGCTCATCGTGGCGAAACGCGACGGGCAAAACTTCGACATTACAACCGCCGAGAAGGCGAAAACCGTGTTGGTTCGACTCGATGATCGCATGGCCGACCTCGACCAGCCGATCACAATCACCCATGCGGGGAACGAACTGTTTCGCGGCACGCCAAGTCGCACGATTGGGGTGTTGCTCAACACGCTGATAAGTCGCGGCGACCCGAAGCTGATGTTCGACTCCGAAGTCAGCGTGGAATTCCCGGCGAACCGGCGACGTTAGTCGCTGGGTGGACCGCCACAATCGGGTGGACTGTTTTTACCCAAGCGGGTTGCCACATGCTGGCGGTAGGTTTAACCCAGGCGACTATCGTCGCCGGTTCGCTGGAATTGCAGTACGTATACCCTCTATTCTTCACCGAGTTCGTCCCATGCCCCTGTTATTTCGTCGTACTGTGTTGTTGCTGCCGTTTCTCGTGCTGCTCCCGCTATTCGCGGCGGACCCGACGGGGCCGCTGCCGGCGCCGCGTGGGTACGTTTGCCTCAAGGCGGAGACGGCGCCGGTGATTGACGGCAAACTCGACGACGAGGCGTGGAAGGCGGCGGCGTGGAGTGAGGACTTTGTGGACATTGAAGGCGGCAAGAAACCGAAGCCACGCTACCGCACCCGGATGAAGATGCTCTGGGACGACAAGGCGTTGTACATTGCCGCCGAGTTGGAGGAGCCGCACCTGTGGGGCAACATCACGGACCACGACGCGGTGATCTTTCAAGACCCGGATTTTGAAGTGTTCCTCGACCCCGACGGGGACAGCCACCTCTACGCCGAGTTGGAGTTGAACGCCAAGAACACGACCTGGGATTTGCTGCTGACGAAGCCCTACAAGGACGGCGGCAAGGCTCTCAACGGCTGGGAGATCATCGGCCTTAAAACAGCGGTGGCGCTCAAGGGCACGTTGAACAACCCGCGTGACACCGATACCGGCTGGACGGTTGAAATCGCGTGGCCGTGGGAGGGGATCAAGGAGCTATCGAACGCGCCGGTGCCGCCCAAGGACGGCGATCGGATGCGGATCAATTTTTCCCGCGTGGAGTGGGACACGACCGTCGAAAACGGCAAGTACGTGAAGGTGAAGGATCGCCCGGAACACAACTGGGTGTGGTCGCCGCAAGCCGTGATCGACATGCACCGCCCGGAGCGCTGGGGGTATCTACAATTCAGCACGAAGCCCAACGGGAACGTCGCCTACGTCCCGGATGCCGCTCAGGGGGTCAAGGATTTGTTACACGAGGTGTACTACGCCCAACGCGATTACCACAAGCAAAAGGGCGCCTTCGCCAAGAACTTGGCTGACCTTCAAGTGAAGAACCACGCCCTGGGTTCGCCGACAATTGAGGTCACCCGCACCGGCTTTGAAGCGAGCCTAACCGCGCCGAAATCCGCCGGCGGCAAGCAGTGGACCATCACGCACGACAGCCACATCACGAGCAAGTGACATCAGGTTGTCGCGTGATATTTGCGATAAATCCCGCTCAGGCCGAGCGGTTCGATTTTCAAATCTTGAAGGGGACGCTGTGCCAACCAACTCAGGAGCGTCGGCAACGGGCCACGGTGTTCATAACTAAAGTGGCCGTCGTCCGTGATGCAATCCGCCGGGAGGGCTTCGCCATCCGGCCCGGTCGTGGGTGCGTCGCCGATTATTCGTGCCGTGACCTGGCGGCCATCCCGTAACGGGGCCATGTCTTGCAGGTGTACCAACTCGCCCTTGCGAAGGATCAAAACGCGGTCGCACACCGCTTCCACCTCTTGCAACACGTGTGACGAGAACAGGACCGACTTCCCGCACACTTTCGCCAACAACAACTGTTCCATGAGTTCGTCCCGCATGTTCGGGTCGAGCGTGTTGGTCGGTTCGTCCAGGATGATGAGCGGCACGTCCGGGATCAGTACCGTCAGTAGGGCAATCTTACGTTTCATTCCCGACGACATGTTGGTCAACGGTTGGTCGGGGTCGATGTCGAGTTTCTTGGCCAGCGCATCGACCTGCGGCCCCGGCTTCTCGCCACGAAGTTTCCCGAGAAACCGGATCAGTTGTCGCCCCGTCATGGAGTCATACAGCCGCAGTTCGCCCGGCAAATACGCCACCTGCTTCCGGGCTTCCACGCTCTGGTGCCAACAGTCGAACCCACCAAGCGTCGCGCGCCCCGATGTTGGACGCAAGAACCCCAGAAACGACCGCAACGCCGTGGTCTTTCCGGAGCCGTTCGGCCCCAACAGTCCGACGACTTCGCCGGGCGCGATCTGCAAACAGAGTTGGCTGAGCGCGCGGAACGTGCCGTAGTCTTTCGTCAGTTGGTCCGCAACGAGGATGGGTGGCGGCATGAGCAAACCGAGAGTGAGTGGGTGCAAAGCCCACGAACGATCGTTCGTGTGCTTTCGGTGCTGTGGACTGTAGTTTTATATCAACCTACTGCTGGAGATTCACAATGCCTGATGAGCCTTGGTTCCGCGACGGATTGCAGTTCACCTGCACGCAGTGCGGAAAGTGTTGTACCGGCGACCCCGGCTACGTGTGGGTGGACGACGCCGAAATCACGGCCCTGACAAAACTGCGGGGCGAAAAGGAACACGAGTTCCGCGCCCTGTACACCCGAAACGCCAAGGGCCAAGTCACACTCCGCGAGAAGGCCAACGGCGATTGCGTGTTCTACGACCGGCAAAAAGGGTGCACGGTGTACCGCGCCCGTCCGCGCCAGTGTCGCACGTGGCCGTTCTGGGAAAGCAACCTCGAAACCCAAGAGACGTGGGACCGCACCGTCGGGATTTGCCCCGGTTCCGGCGAGGGGGAATTGATCCCCGTCGAAGAGATTTTGAAGCGAGTCAAAGTCATCAAGATGTAGGCGAGCATGAACCCGGAACTGAAACGCAAAGTCCTCGAAGTGTACGCGGCCGTAGATGCGACCGTGGCCGCCGCAGCGCCGAGGTGTGATGCGTCCGGACGATGTTGCCGGTTCACGGAGTACGGCCACACGCTTTTCATCAGCGCGTTTGAAGCGGAGCTTCTCCTGGAATCGGCACCAAGTTACAGCAAGCCAGTCACCCGCGACTTCTGTCCGTTTCAAGTGAACAACCTTTGCACCGCTCGTGCCGAACGCCCGCTGGGTTGCCGCATTTATTTTTGCGATCCGGCTTTTGAAGACGCGGGGCAGCAACTCACGGAAACGTCGTTGACGCAACTGAAGCAACTGGCCGACGAGTACGAAACCGGCTGGCAGTACGCACCGCTCCATTACTTCTTGAACGAAGCCGAACGGCCACGCGATTTCGTCCCTAAAATGTGCGATGATAGCCCACTTGATCGACGGATTGAATTGCCACTCACTTAGGATGCACCCCATGATGCGTTTGTTTTTTGCCGCCACACTCACCGCAATGATGGCACTCGCCAGCAACGCCGCCGATTGGCCGCAGTTCCTCGGGCCGACGCGGGATAACGCTTCGTCGGAAAAAGTCGCGGCGTGGAAAGACGCACCGAAAGTGCTGTGGCGTCAGCCCGTTGGCGACGCCCACAGTTCGCCGGTTGTGGCCAACGGCGTCGTCTATGCGTTCTTCAAGCCCAGTAAAAAGGACGCGGACATGCTGGTGGCGTACAAGGCCGAGTCGGGCGAAAAGCTTTGGGAGAAAAGCTACGACCGCGAAAAATTCACCCCCGCGTTCGGCGCCGGGCCACGCGGTACGCCGGTCGTGGACGGCGGCAAAGTCTACACGCTGGGCAACACCGGCGTGCTGGCGTGTTGGGATGCCAAGACCGGGGATGTCGTGTGGAAGGTCGAAACGCTCAAGGATTTCAAAGCGAAGAACCTGCTCTTCGGTGTCAGTACATCGCCGACGCTGATCGGGGATTACGTCGTGGTGATGGTGGGCGGCAAGGATTCCGGAATCGTCGCGTTCGAGAAGGCCACCGGCAAACCGGCGTGGCATACCAGCAGCGACCCTGCCAGCTACGCCAGCCCGTTGTCACTGGGCGACGGCAGTCAACAAGAACTGATTTTCCTGACGGGCAGCCACATTCGCGCGGTCGGCGCGGACGGCAAGGAACACTGGGCATTCCCGTTCAAAGACCGCTTGAATGAAAGCTCCACAACACCCGTGAAAGCGGGCGACCTCATCATCGGCAGTTCGGTGACGGCAGGCAGTGTGGCACTGTCGGTGAAGGACAATGCCCCGAAAGAAGTATGGAAGGACAAGAAATTGACCTGCTACTTCTCCACGCCGGTGCTGGTCGAAAAGCACCTGTACATGATTAACGGCGTGGCGAGTTTAACGAAGGCAGCGATCACGCTCCGGTGCGTCGAGGCGACCACGGGGAAAGTGGCGTGGGAGAAGCCGAACATCGGCAAGTACCACGCCGCGATGATCCGCACCGCCGACAACAAGCTGCTCATGCTCGACGACGCCGGCAACTTGATCCTGCTGCAACCCGACCCCACCGGCTACAAGGAACTCGCCAAGGCGAAAGTGTGCGGCGCAACCTGGGCGCACCCGGCGCTGAGCAACGGCATCGTGTTCGTCCGCGACGACAAGGAACTGATTGCCGTGAAATTGGGGGAATAAAAGCGTTGTACTTCACGCGGATTTGAGTGGGTCTCTTAGGCGAGCGGCGCGGCGTTAGCCCACCGTGGATGGAAGCACAGCACGGCGGG
>JAYSXU010000823.1:0-2729 GCA_043716965.1 Fimbriiglobus sp. | reverse complement strand
TGGTTTGTCCGCGCTGTGGGGAGACGTTCGCGGCCCATGCCACGGAAATGCAAGAGAGTGGCCCGCACATTCCGGTCGCCTCGCGCAACGGTTCCCATCCGCCGGATGAGCCGACGGATTCGGACGAACCGGCCGCCCCAGAGCGTTCGTTGATCGGCCTGTTACTGTTCGGATTTGTGCTGGGGGCGTTCGTTGTCGGTCTCGGGATGTACGCGATTTTTCGCGGCGATGCGAACCGAGGGGAACAGGACACGTCCGAACTCACGCCGGCCAAACTGGCCACCACAATGCCGCCGCTGGCGGTGCGGGGGTTGGGGTACTTGCCGAAGGACACGAACATCGCGTTCGCCGTGCAACCGGGGGCGCTGTTGACCTACGCCGAACGAACGAAAACCGACCCGAAGGAATTGCTGATTCAAGCCGGCGTGCCGGCAGCGGTGTTCACCACACTCGACCAACTCGGCGTGGAGTTAGAGCAAATTCAGTCGCTGGTGGGCGGTCTGACGTTGGCCAACGATAGCCTGTTCCCACGGGCTGTCGTCGTCTTGACACTTCGCAAAAAGCTGGCGGACCCTGCGGCATTTTTGAAGCAACTGAAAGCGCAGCCGATCAAGGGCGTGGCTGGTTCGACGCGCTATAAAGTGACCGTGGCCAACCTGCCGATGGAACTGGCGATTTTGGACGCCGGGCCGTACCTGTTTGCCACGGACGCGAAAGACCTGGACGCCGTCAGCGGCACCCTCACGGCTCCCGATCAACTGACGACAGGTCTGCGGGAATCGCTGACCAAACTGAGTCCGGCGAGTTTCGCATGGGCGGCAACTGACTCCGAGGAATGGGGCAAGAAGCCGACCATCACCCTTGCCACCCAAGCCTTGAAACAACCGGATTTGCCGGCCCGCTTGGCAACACTGCGGGCTGCTGCCATCGGGTTGTCACTGGAGCCGGAGTTGCAACTCCGGGCCGGCGTTCGCACCCCAGACACCGCCTCCGCAACCAAGCTTCAAGACCAACTTGCCAATGCGCTGGCGGCGAAGTCACCGACGATCGGGCTTGAAGGCACGTGGGTTTCCGTGGCACTGCCCTTTGATGCGAAAGAGGGCTTGAGCGGACTCCGAGACCTGCTGCCTAAGCCCGCAGCGAAATAGCCACCCGGTGGCTATTTCTTCTCGTCGAACCGGAAAATCTGGCTTTCGGTTCGCACGAACAGGCCGCCATCGACGGGCGTGAAGGTGGCGAATGTTTTCTCCTTCATCTCGCTTTTGCTCACCTCTTTGAACTCCTTCCCGGCGGCGATGACCTGTCCGACGCCGTCCTCGCTGGTCACGTAAATTTTGCCGTCGGACACGATCGGCGAGGCCGAGTACGCTTTCCCGGCGAGGCGTTCGGACCAATGCACTTTGCCGGTCTTGGCGTCGTAACAGGTGAAGAAACCCGCATCGGCGAGCATGTAAAACTCGTCACCGATGATGAGCGGGGTCGGCGTGTTGGCCACGTTGCGGGCGACTTGCCAGACGATATTTGCCGTAATGTCGCCAGTGCCTTCGGGCTTAAACGCGATGAGGTGTTGGTTGGCATAACCCGTGCAAACGTACACGAGGCCGTGGGCATAAACGGGCCGCGAGATCAACGACCACCCCGCCTTCGGGTACTTCACCCGCCAAAGTTCGCGGCCGTCTTTGGGGTCATAGCCCATGCAGAAGTTGCTCGCCGGGCTAACGATCACGCGCTTCCCGTTATGTTCAATCAGTTGACAGGTTGCGAACGAGAACGCGAGCAACGCTCCGCTCTTGCGGGGGGTCTTCCAGCGCACGTCGCCGGTCTTCTGGTCGAGTGCCACGACAAACGGTTCGTCTTTCCCGTCGCAGCAAAACACGACTAAGTCATCGACCAGAATTGGCGATCCACCGTTGCCGTGGACGGGGCTGTACTCTAGCTCTTGTGTCCGCCACACGACCTTCCCGGACAGGTCCAAACACGCCGTGCCCATGTGGCCGAAGTGGAACCAAACGTGGGTGCCGTCGGAAACCGGCGTTGGGCTAGCGTGGCTGTTTTTCTTGTGCGGCGACGGTGCGGTTTTGCCGTCTTCAACGAACAGTTCGTGGTTCCAATTCAGCGAACCGGATTCGGCATCCACGCACACCGCGCGGAGGCTGAAATCTTTCTGCCCGTTGTTCATTACCTCCACAGCAGTCGTGAAGTACAACTTCCCTTTCACCGCAATTGGCGACGACCACCCCAGGCCGGGAATCGCTGTTTTCCACGTGACGTTCGTATCCGGACCCCAGGTGAGTGGCAACGGCTTGCCCGTGTACGCGCCCTTACCCTCCGGCCCACGAAACTCCGGCCAATCCGCCGCCGCCCCAATCGAGGCCACCAGCCCGAGTGCCATCACCATTACAAAACGCAGCATGATTTGTTCCTGAAGACGCCCCGCGTGAACGGGCAGCGGATAACGGAGAGAAAATTAGTCTACCAAGAGCGTGACAGCCGGTGAACCCGTGCGAGGAGTTTGACCACAAAGGTTTGGCGATTTTGCACGTCTTGTAGGTCGTGGTCGAGGAGGCTTTGCGACGAGGCCCGACATGAAGCAGCCACCGAGTTAACGGCTGCATTCATTCCCTTCACCGTTTCATGTCGGGCCTCGTCGCAAAGCCTCCTCGACCACGACCTACAAGACGTGCAAAATCGCCAAACCCTTGTGGTCAAACTCCTCGCACGGGTTCACC
>JAYSXU010000822.1:0-2730 GCA_043716965.1 Fimbriiglobus sp. | reverse complement strand
GTGAGCAGCATGTACGACAGCGCGGGCGTGACTGTAAGGGCGACGAAAAGGGACGCCACAATCGAAATCACGTAGGCGGTTGCCAGCGGGCGAAAGAAGGCACCGGAGAGGCCGTCCAGAAAGAAGATCGGTACGAACACCAGTACCACAATCATGCTGGCATAGACCACGGCAGAGCGGACTTCGAGTGAAGCTTCCAGCACGATCCGGAACGCGGGTTTTCTTGGCTGTGTCGGGTCGTCCAGGCTTTCTTGTTGGGCCAATCGCAATCTTCGCGCGATATTCTCCACGTCGATGATCGCGTCATCGACGACTTCCCCGAGCGCGATCACTAACCCGGCCAAGACCATCGTGTTGATCGTGGCGCCGGAGTATGCGAACACCAGCACCGCCGTCACGAGTGACAACGGGATGGCAGTGAGGCTAATCACCGCCGTGCGCCAATCGAACAGAAATGCCAACAGAATCACGACGACTAGCCCGCACCCGATGCCCAAGGCGCGGGTCAAGTTGTCGATGGCCCGTTCGATGAACGTGGCGGGGCGGAAGATCGTCGGGTCAATCTCCATGTCCTTCAAGCCCGGCTTGAGGGCTTCGATCGCCTCATCGACTTTCCGCGTCAGTTCCAGGGTGTTGGCCTGCGGTTGCTTCTCGACAATCAGCAACAGACCTGGGCCGTCGTTAATAATCGCGTCCCCGATCGGCGCCGGCGAACCGATCACCACGTCAGCGACATCCCCCAGACGAATCGGGGCGGTGCCCTTAAAGTCAACGACGGTGCGGGCCAGATCGTAAGGTTCCACGATGGGCGACAGGTGCTTGATGGCGAGACGTTGGTTCGGGGTATCGACGAAGCCGCCCGCGTCCAAGCTCGCGGCATCCGCCGCCGCCTTCAACACCGCATCGAGCGTCACTTGATTCGCCCGCAATCGGTTGGGATCGACCAGCACTTGAAACTGCCGGTCGCGCTGCCCCCAAATGGCGACGTTGGCTACACCGGGGACCGACATCAACTTCGGGCGAATCGTCCAGAGTGCGATCACGGTCATGTCGCGTTGGGACAGCGTCTTGGACGAGATGCCGATTTTCATCACGCGGCTGGTGGACGAGAGCGGTTGCAAAATCACCGGCGGTCTCGCAACGATCGGCAGCTTGGGCGTCTCCGCCGCGACCCGCTCTTGCACCATTTGCCGCACTTTGAATGGTTCCGTGCCGTCTTCGAGAATCAGCACCACTTGCGATAAACCCAGCACCGATTTAGAACGCACCGTCTTCACGCCGGGAATGCCGTTCAAGGCGTTTTCTAGCGGCATGGTGATGAGGCTTTCGGATTCTTCCGCCGATAGCCCTGGCGCTTCCGTCTGAATCTCGACCATCGCCGGCGCGAACTCGGGGAACACGTCCAGAGGTGCTTTGCGCAACGACCGGGAACCCACAACCAACAACACCACGCACAACGCCAGCACGACGACGCGAAGCCGAACGGAAGTCGCAATGAGCCAAGTCAGCATGAGTTGCCTTGATGCAGGGACGGTGAAACTACTTGCTGAAACCAGTCTCGGTGCCGAACAGTTCGGCAGCGCCTGCTGTTACCACTTTCGTCCCGACCGGGTGACGACTCGCCAGCACGGCAGTCTCCCCGCTGATGTAGCGAACCACCACCCGTTTGCGGTTGTAAACCCGTTCGCCGACAACTTCGTACACCCACGTCCCGCCGTGGATGTCGTGAATGACGGCCGACCACGGGACTGTCAGACTCTCCTTGTCACCCTTCAACGGAACGGTCACCGAAACTCTTTGGCCGGGGCTGTACTTCGTAGCGCTTTTATCCATCTCATAGTATAGATCGACTGTGCTACCCAGTGGATTGGCGGACGGCGGGGCGGCGATCGGTTTCGCCGGCAGAGTGTGTTCACCCGGTTTTGCGGACAAGTTCCCGATCATCGCATTGCTTGCCGCATCGAGTTCCGTCGCATCGCCGACATAGACCGGCACGCGGACCCATAACGTGCTGAGATCAAGGACTTCAAACAGCGGCGCGCCGGCGTTGACATATTGCCCTTGCATGGCGTTGATGTTGCGAAGCAGTCCGTCTTGTGGGCAGTCGATGCGGAGCACCTCGCTCGTAATGCCCGATTCACTTTGCTTGAGAAGTCCGGTCAGTCGGTTGAGTGTTTCGGTTGCGGTTTCAAGACCCTTTCGCCGAATCGCAACTTGGGCTTCCGCATCATCGACAGAACCTTGGGTGCCGGTCATACTTGCCAGTGTGCTTTTGGCTTGTTTCAAGGTCACGATGGCGGCGTTGAGTAACTCGTCTGCATTTTTCATGTTCGCTTCGGCGGTGTCGCGCAGCAACATCGTGTTCGCGCGGAATTCGGGCGTCAGCAGCAGAACGAGTTGAAAGATTAAATCGCCTTGCTTGACAGTTTTCCCCGCTTGGGGAACACCTGCCGGCGGGGCCTTCAACGTTCCACTCAGTGGGGCGGCGACCAAGATCGTATGCCCGACGGGGATCATCACTTCCCCGCCGTAGTCCCGCACTCGCCTCATCTCTTTGCGTTCGATGGTCCCGATGCGAATGTCGAGTCGCTTCTCGGCATCTTCCGTGATTGTGATCTTGTTGAATTCGTCTTCTTTGGCGGTCTTGGCAACGACGGCCTGGACGGGGTGCGGTGTGGGTTTGGAACCTTCAATCGGCTTACCCAAGATAAACCAGGCGCCGATGGCTGC
>JAYSXU010000821.1:0-8076 GCA_043716965.1 Fimbriiglobus sp. | reverse complement strand
TCCGGCGGTGGATCCCACGGGCGCCGTCGCGGAAATCGTTGGGTTTTTCGTGAAAGCGAACACCAACGGTGAAGCGCAAGATACGATCAACCTGTTTTCAGGCGGCAAGTACACGTTCACCACGGCGTTCGACCGCTTCGATGGCGGCACGGCGTTGCCGGTGTTTGTTGCGTCCGGTCCGGCTGACAAGTTGACCGTGAACGGCGTGGGGTCGAGCTTCTTCCGCGCAAGTGCCAACACGGAATCGTTCCGGTTCTTGCGGGCGCAGGGGGATTTCAGCACGGGTCGTGTGGCCACGTTGGCCGTCAACGGCGTGACCTTCAGTGGCGGCAACGCATTTGACACGACGTTCCCTTCCCGCAGCGGGTCGATTTTTGGCGCGACGCAACACGGCGGTGCGATTCGCGTCGATCAGGCGCTGCTGTACACCAACGGCGTTCGATTCATCGGGAATCAATCGGCTGGTGACGGCGGTGCGGTCAGCCTGGGGAACACCCGCGAAGACCTGATTCTTGGTGGCCACAAGTTCATCGACACCATCTTTGATGCGAACATTGCCAAAGGAAAAGGTGGTGCCGTTACCGTCGATTTGGCGGGTCCGGTGTCGTTCACCAATTCCACGATCAGCAACAACCAAGCGACCAAAGGCGCTGGTGGCGTCGATGCGTTCACCACGTCGGTGTTGTTTGACCACAGTACGCTCACGGCTAACAAGGGGGATTCGGGCGCGGTTAAAGTCGTTGGTCCCGTTGACGTGCGGGATACTTTGGTGCGCAAGAACATTGCCACGGGGATCGCCACGGCCGGGGTTGCGGGCACTTCGATCACCGCCACACGCAGCACGTTTGCGGACAACACCAACACCGGCTCGGTAACGGGTGGCAGTGCGTTGAATGCGTCGAAGATTACCGTGGTGAACTCGACGATTTATCGCAACGTCGGCGGCGTCGCCGCGATTCAAGCGACGCTGGGTACCGTCTCGATTCAGTTCTCCACCGTGACGAACAACACCTCGACGTTCGGGATTGCGTCCGGGGCGGGGATCGGCGCCGACTCGCTGTTGATCTCGAACACGATCGTTGCCAAGAACCAAAACGCCGATCTCAGCAGTACGATCGCGGACATCCAGGCCAACACGATCGTCACCAGTGGCTTCAACTTCATCGGCAAGGCACCGGCGAATTTCAAAGGCGAGACCGGCGACAAACTCGGGACAGCCGACGTGCCACTCGATCCCCGATTGGGGCCGCTGGACAACTACGGCGGTGCGGTTCTAACGCGGGCACCCTTTGCGAACAGCCCGATCGTGAACGCGGGTGGGCCTGTCGGTGCCGTCACGACCGATGCACGCGGTCTGGTTCGTCCTGCCGGTGGGAATTCGGACATCGGTGCCTTTGAAGTTCAACCCGGTGAGCTTCTTCCGGTCGCACAAAATTTAACGGCGACGATTGACCCTGCGGTGAACAACTTGGCGGCCGTGAACGAGTTGGTCGGCTTCTTCCGCAGTGCCAACACGTCGAACTCGATCGAAACCACCATCAACGTGTTCCCCGGCGCGAAGTACGAGTTCAACAGCCCCGTGGAGTTGTTCGACGGCGGCACCGCACTCCCGGTGTTGGATAACATTGACGTGACGTTGAAGGTGAACGGCAACGGCGCGACCTTCTACCGCCCGCCCGGTGCGCCGTCGTTCCGGTTCCTGCGGGCCGTCGGGCAGGTTGATCCGCTCCAGATCACGCCACCCGCACCGGCAATCGGGCCGACGATGATTGTGAACAGCTTGAACTTCATCGGCGGGAACGTCTTCGATTACAGCGGTGCGAACCGATTGGAACTGAAGTTCCCCGTACTCGACGGCGGGGCGATTCGCGTTGACAACGCCGACCTCATCGCCACGGACGTTACCTTCCTGCGTAACACGGCGACCGACGGCGGCGGGGCCGTGGCGTCGGACTCGAAACTGAAATTCCAGGGACTGACGACCTTCACCCGAGCGACTTTCACGGACAACTACGCGGGCAAAAAGGGCGGGGCCGTGTCGGCGGACCAAACCGATACGACACCCACGATCTACAGTGGCGTTCAATTCACGGACGCGACATTCACCGGCAACTTCTCCCTGACCGGCGCCGGAGCCGTCGATGGCGAGCCTTACAGGCTCGTCTTTGTTCGCGCGTCGATCACCGGCAACAGGGGCAACGCAGGCGGCGTGAGCGGATCGTTGGTCCATGCCACCGACACCTTGTTCCGTGGCAACGTCGCGTTCGGGGATGGCGCGGCGGCGGTGATCGCAACCGGGAACCAACTGACCCTGATTCGCAGCACGGTGACGGAAAACAGTTCCAGCAAGGGCGGGATTGTCGTCGGGCAAGCGAACGGGCGGGCCGTCGAGTTGTTGAACTCCACGGTTCACAACAACACCGGCGCGTCAGCGGCGGTGATCGCCCCCATCGGGCAGGTCGTGTTGTCGTTCGCCACCGTGACCAACAACCGGGCTACCGAAGGGGATGTGGCTGGGGTGAGCGTCGCCAAGAACATCCTGACGATTTACGCCAGTGTCGTCGCCGGTAATAAAGTCGTCGATGGCCTCAGCCCGAACGTGGACATCAAGGCCGATCAAGTCCGCAACGACCGCTTCAACCTGATCGGGGTCGCGCCGGTCTCGTACCCACGATTTGCCGGCGATCTGTTCGGGACCGCCGACAACATCCTCGATCCGAAACTGGGCCGGTTGAACAACTACGGCGGGTTGAACCCGACGCGGCCACCACTGGTCGGTAGCCCGCTCATCAACGCCGCCGGGGTTCCGGAAGCCGACCGCATCACGACCGATGAGCGGGGACTAACCCGCGTGTTCGGCGGCACCGCCGACATCGGGGCGTTCGAGATTCAATCCGGGGAAAGCTTCACCATCGTGGAACCACCGCTCCCGCCGATTGTGCCGCTGCCGCCGCCCCCACCGCCCCCACCACCGCCTCCGCCGTTGGCTTTGGTCAACGTCATCGCCGTTGGTCCGGGTTCGCTGACAAACTCCGCTTCCGCAACGACCCCAACGGGAACGCCGGCACCCAACACGAACGGCCCTGCAACGTCAACCTTGCCATCAGCCGCCGCCGTGCCGAACGAAGCGCGGCTGTACACCGCAGACGGCAAGGTGAGCCTATCCGTGACACCGTTTGCCACGATTGTGCCGGGTGGCGTGCGAGTCGCCACTGCCGATCTGAACGGCGACGGCGTCGCGGACCTCATCACCGCAACCGGCCCCGGCGTGTCGAACTTGGTCAAAGTCTTCGACGGCAAGACGGGCAAAGTGATCTCCCAAGTGGCGCCGTTTGAAGCAGGGTTCACCGGCGGACTGTTCGTGACGACCGGCGACTTGAACGGCGACGGCAAAGCCGATCTGGTCGTCACCCCGGATACCGGCGGCGGCCCACGGGTTCGCGTATTCACCGGCGTGAAGTTGACCCCCATCGCCGACTTCTTCGGGATTGAAGACACCAACTTCCGCGGCGGCGCACGGGCAGCGGTTGGGGACATGAACGCCGACGGCATCGGCGAACTCATCGTCGCCGCCGGTGCCGGTGGTGGCCCGCGAATCTCGATTTGGGACGGGGCTTCCCTGGTCAACGGTGCCTTCACAAAGAAGCCGATCGGGGACTTCTTTGCACTCGATCCAACGTTGATCGATGGCTTGTACATTGCCGCCGGGGATGTGAACGGCGACGGCCGCGCCGATCTGGTCATCGGGGCCGGACCGGGCGGCGGGCCACGGGTTCTGGTGCTATCAGGCCGCGAATTAGTCGATCGCGCTGGCCTGTTAACCCCGCTAGCGAACTTCTTCTCCGGCCCGACCGACCGCCGCGATGGCGTCCCAGTTTCCGTCTCCGACCTCGACGGCGATGGCCGAAGTGACATCACCACCGGCGGCGGCAAAACAGGCATCGTGACCGCCTACCTCGGCAAGAACCTTACGTCGAGTATCACGCAAAACCCCGACGTGCAGTTCACCCCATTCGATGCGTTCGATGGCGGCGTGTTTGTGGGGTAGTAGTGGTGAGTGGATAGTGGTGAGTGGACTGTAAACCCAAGAAAGCCCACGGATCATGATCCGTGGGCTTTTCGGCTTTATTAACGACCCAACTCAGCATCGGCACGAGAATTTGCGGATTTCGGCTTGGCTTTTGAATCCCGCGATCCGGGCCGCTGCCCAAAATTGTGAAGCGAACGTGGTGGTCGGTTCCACAGGTCGCAGGTGCTGGAATCGAAAACAGCCGAGGCGATCTCGTCGAGTAGCAAGTTGACCCTGTCGGTCAAAGCGGAAGGGGTGCATATCACCGCCCGCAACGAGATTCGCAAGGTCATGACCCGCAACGCGAGCCGCTGTCGTGGGACCGGCGATTCCGACATGCGGGCGATCCTTGAAGCCCAGCCCGATCACACTCCGGGCGAAGACGACTGGGATCGGGGGTACCAGCTCAACCTGTTTCACTGGGGGTGACCGCTCGCATCAAGCAGGAAATTGCCACCGTACAAGGGGACGAATCATGACCGCGTGCCCCGCCGATACGGTTCTCCTTCAACTGATTTCCGACGGACTGATCCGCATTCACGAAGAAGTCGTGACAGGGTCCACACCGACACGAGGGATGTCATTCTTGAGACGATTCATCGGCGCTGTCACGTGGTCGGCGCCTACGGCGAGCACAAACCACGGTTGGCGTTGAGCCGGCGTCCTTGGGTCTTGCCATGAGTTCGATCAGTGCAGCCTCGATCGTGGTTCAATATTCCGGTCATCACGGTACGGAAGGGGACAACGACAACATTCATACGTTTCGTTTTTCTCAACTTGGGGTTGCACGGGCGGAACGGGGGTCGCATAATCGGGTTTGCTTTTTCCTGAACAAGGAGGTTCTGGACTATGGTTGCTTCGAGCACGTTGGCGTTCGTTTCCCCGATGACTGACTCGAACGACGCCCGCCGGGCGTCCGAGGAAATTGCCAGTCTCATTTTTCGCATCGGTGCGAATTCCATCACCGGGATGGTTCTTCGCCAGACGCAACAAGAATTGCAAAGCCTGATTCGCAGCATCGAAAGTGACGGCAAGTCCGGCACGGTGGTCGGGCCGCTCCGCATTTCGGTCGCTGCGTAAACAATGCCGTACAATGACCCTCGACAGTCCTATTTTTCGAGGGGTTTGCGATGCCGATGCTCACAGTCGATGGCGTAGGAAGTTACGAAGTTGCCGCCGGTAAACGGCTCGTCAATGCGTTGACCGATGACGCGAAAGTGGATCAACTTCATGCGTGCGGCGGGAACGCCAAATGCACGACCTGCCGCGTGGAGTTCGTGGCCGGCGAACCGGCGCAAATAACGGTAGCGGAAAAAGCGGTTCTTGCCGCCAAGGGTGTGACCGGGGTGCGGTTGAGTTGCCAACTGACGTGTGACAACGACATGGCAGTGAAGGTGATTAGCCGACTCGAAGGCAGTGGTCGGGCGGATGCGGGCAAGCGGCCAACGGATGAGATCGCCCCGGCACCCGTTTGGACGACGAAGTAAATCGAGCCGTGAAGTACGAAAAAAGCACGAGGTTCACCTCGTGCTTTTTTCGTGCGTACAACCGTACTCAATCCGTGACCGGCGCGATGGTTTCGGCAAGGCTGCGCACGAGCAGGTTGCCGGGGCGGGTCGGCTGGTGGTAGCCCCACATGCCGCGTACTACTTCGTAGCTCATCAAGGTGCCGATGAACATCAACGGTAAGGTCATAAACAACACGACGGCGGGCAAGGCACCCCACGTCGCAGGGGTTGCCACGACCATTTGCGAGGGCATCGTGTCGTAATCGTCGGCGAGACCTCGGCGGGCGCCTCGTAACGCTTGGCTCGCCGAAGCGCCGTCTTCCAGATCAATCCCGGACATGGCGTCGTCGTCCAGCACCGCTTCGAGGTCGTCATCGACCAGCACCACTTGGCTCGCGCTGTCGTCGTCCAACGACTCAAAATCGGCGTTCTCCAAGTCGGTCTCGGAGTCAACCGTCACCACTTCCGACGCGGACTCGTCGTCCATTGCCGGTAACTCGAAATCGGTCTCGAAAATATCGCTCTTCGCGTCCTCGTCGTCGGCTTCGTAGGAGGCCGCCAGCGCGTCGGTCACGCCGGAGTTGTCGTCGAGTGTCAGTTCAAATTCGCTGTCCGAATCCGGCCCCGTCACTCGCCCCACGGCCCCGAGTGGGACCGAGCTGATCGGCTTGGACGGCCCGTCGAGTGACAGCTCGAAGTCGATGTCCGAATCGCTATCTTTGGCCTTGCCTTTCTTGGGCAGCGGCCCCGTTTTCGGACCCTGCCGCTTCTCCAGTGACGGCCCACTGTCCGACGGCTTGGCCAAGTTAATCCCGCTGTGGCCGCCCTTGTTGTCCGCCTGAAAGTTCAGCCCGCCCAGGTCCACTTCTTCACTGCTGTCCGACGTCAATTGAAACTCGAACGAGTCGTTATCCGGGTCCAGGCTCAGTTCAAACTCGCTGCTGCTGTCGTCGGACGTGGGCGGCGCGCTGGCGGAGGAAGGCCCTGGAATTTTGCCCGATTCGGGTCCGGCAAGTTTCGTCCCGGACTTCGGCGCTGTCAGCTTACCGGAGCCGGTGCTTGGCTTAATAATCGCGCTGCTGGGGCCACTAAAGTCGATCGAAATCTCTTCGGTCGGGTTCGTATTGTCTGACCCACTTCCTGGGCGGGCCAAGCTAGTATCGAGCCGGACATCGCTGTCGCTTCCAGACTTGGGCTTGTTCTTCTGAGTCGAAGGCGAGGAAAAAATATCGTCGTCCGCTGCAACGTGTAACGGTTCGTCGTCGTGCTTATTTGGAGTCGGTTTCGTCGTAGCAGCAGGTGTTGCGGTAAACACAAAGTCACCGGACGAATCCGCCGGCGCGGAGCCGACCGGCCCCATTTGTAAGCCGGGGTCGCTCGCCCCGCCGAGGCTCCGGGCCAACTCGTCAATGTCCGCCACGCGGAACCGCAACGTCGGCCCGTCACGGAAGGGGCGAATCGACGTCCACTCGGTTTTGAGCCGTTTTTTGAACTCATCGGCTGGCATCTGCAGCCGTTGGGCCGCTTCGTCGAGAGTGTAAAACTGAGCCATGACGGTCTCACATGCAGGCCACGAACGGAAAACGACCCAAAGGTTACCTATCCTTCCCGATTTTACGCTATGCGGCACTCAACACAAGAAAAGATTCCCCCATCAACCCCAAACGCAAGACAAACTGTGCCACCTGCGCAAGTCCTGCGGGTTCGGGAAGCGAATAGGGTGTGCTACTTTGTGATTTCAACTTGTGCGAGCTTGGCGTCGATTTGTTTTTGAAGGGCTTCCGGTAGGGGCGCGTAGTTGCGCCGCTTGGCGAAGAATTGGCCTTCCGTGGATGTGACCCATTTCAAGAATGTCACCACGCCGCGGCCCGTTACGCCGGCTTGTTTTTGGTAGATCACGGCAAAACTCATCCCGGCGATGGGGTAGGAGTTGTCACCATCGGCATCGGTCAAGTTGTAGGTCAAGTCGTGGAGCGAGTAGGGTTCGACAGTTTGTTTCGCACCGAGAGACGCGGTGGCAGCGGACGTGATGCTGTCAAGATCGGCGAGAACTTGTTTACCCGTCCGGTTCTTCACCGTGCCGTATTTCACTTTCTTGTCACCCAGTGCGAACGTCAATTCGATGTAACCGATCGCACCCAGAGTTCGGCCAATGTGACCGGCCATGCCATCACTTTTGTTTTGCTTAATGCCCACGCCCGTTGGCCAGTTCGGTGTCGTGCTCACGCCGACGGTTGTTTTGCACTCGGGGCTGACCTTACTGAGGTAGTCCGCGAAGATGAACGAGGTGCCGCTGGGGTCAGCGCGATAGACAGGTTGAATGGCGAGGTCAGGCAGGTTGACACCGGGGTTGAGCTCCTTCAACTTGGCATCATTCCACTTCGTGATCTTGCCCATGAAGATGTCGGCAAGCACCGGGCCAGTAAAGTGGACGGGACTGCTGACATCGGCGGGCAGGTTGTACATCGGCACCACGGCGCCGATGACTAAGGGGATGTG
>JAYSXU010000083.1:0-6124 GCA_043716965.1 Fimbriiglobus sp. | reverse complement strand
ACGCCACGCTGGAAGAACTGGTCGAACTGGGGCAGTTTCGGGAAGACCTTTACTACCGGCTCAACGTCGTGCCGATCACGTTGCCACCACTTCGGGACCGGCGCGAGGACATCCCGGCATTGGCGCAATTCTTTTTGAAGAAGTACGCGGAGCAAAATAAGCTATTCCCGGCACCGGAACTCAACCCCGAAGTGCTGACGGTGCTCAAGTCCCACGATTGGCCCGGCAACGTGCGGGAGTTGGAAAACGCGATCGAACGGCTCGTGGTGCTGTCGGACAACGGGCAACTCCTGGCCGAGGTTCTCAAGTTCGATCGCCCCCGGATGGCGTTGCGGTCGATGAAGCCGAACGGGGGTGCTGTTGCGCACGACGTGCCGTCCATCATCCGGGCGCTCATCAAAACCGGCGTGACCAGTTCGCTTCCACCGGCCTCGAAACTCTATGATTACCTTGTAGGCGGCGTGGAGCGGGAGTTGATCGAACAGGTGATGCGGCAGTGCGACGGCGTGCAAGTGAAGGCCGCCACGCGACTCGGGATCAACCGGAACACGCTGCACAAAAAGATCGAAGAGTTTCGCACCCAAGACGCCAAAGCGGACGCGCTGCCCGATCAACTGGAAGCGGATCACTAAATGAAGGCCAACATGTTCCGACACGTCATTTCCGCTCTTAGCGTTTTGCTGGTCTCGCACACCGTCTTCGCGGCGGGTGTGGCTGTAGAACCGACGAGTTACTCGAAGTCGGTGAACAACAAAGGCCTTTTTATCTTCGTCCAGTTCGGCAACATTCGGATCGAACTGGAAAACGGGTCCGACAAGCAGAAGCGACAGTTCGTTGAACTCCGAGAAACGTTTCCGAAGCCGGGGTTGTACAAAAACGCTGACACGATGGAGTTGGTGTGGGAAACGAAGTTAGAAGAGTTCGTTCCACGTGACCACGCGCTGATTTCCGACGACGGCGTTTACATGGTGCGGATCGAAGGGGATTTTTGGCGCACCGAGAGTTTCCCCGGTGGCATCCGACCGACCGAATCCACGGTCCAAAAACAACTCGACGGACCTGCCGTGAGCTTCTTCAAGAACGGCCAACTGACGAAGCGTTACATCCTCCGCGAATTCGTCGAAAATCCTTACGAGCTACACCACTCCCCGGAACACCTGTTGTGGTACGCTAGCGGATCGCTGAACGAAGCCAGCGGTCGCTTCGTGATGTACACCCAAGAATCGGTGAAGTACGCTTTCGACTACAAAACAGGCGAGATTCTCGAAAAGTCCCCCGTCGGCCTCGCCAACCCGATGATGCGGCAAATTCTATTCGTGTGCGGTGGGATGTCTGTGCTCATCGCCGGCGCCTGGGCCATTTTCGTGTATCGCCGCCGTGTCCCCGATAGTGTGCGCGAAGCCCAACGCCACGGATGAGCGGTCTCAGGGCATCGCACTGGGCTGTCAGAACGTCCCTTTCAGGGTCGAAAACCCTGTTGACGACAGCGTGCCAAAAAGATTTGTCAGACGCATTCTTGCCTGCATATCGGATTTCGCTCTTGGCATAGCGGGGGTAGGCAGTCTACAATCCCTAAACCGATTGCGCCTGCGCCGTCCGTTTTTGGCAAAACAGTTTGCGAACTCCTCGTTTCCATCCCCCGCCCGTCTGTTGATGACCTCTGACGGGCCGCTGCGTTCACCGTTTTGGTGACGTTAGCTACTTCCGCACTGCGAAAGTCGATCCATGACCGTGACCAATTCCGCTACGTCGCAAGGCGTCCTCGAAGTCACCCCCAAGGGGTTCGGCTTTCTTCGGGATCCTGCGCGCCAATACGCCGCCCGGCCCAACGACCCGTATGTGTCGTTGCCGCTCATACAGCAATTTAAGCTGAAGCAAGGGCTACTCGTGGCCGGTCGGGTGATGCCGCAGCAACGTGGCGACGCTGGACCTCGGCTGACCACCGTGGAACAAATCGAAGGCACCGAAGCGAAAGCGTTTCGCCGCCGCAACTGGGACGAACTCACCCCGGTGGACCCCACGTCCTGGCTGCAAGTCGAAACCGGCGCGGAGCCGCTGACCACCCGCGTCATCGACCTGTTCACGCCGATCGGCAAGGGGCAGCGCGGGTTAATCGTCGCGCCGCCGCGAACCGGCAAGACCGTGTTGCTGTCGCACTTGGCCTCCGCGATTGCGTTGAACCACCCGGAAATCCACGTCATTGTGCTGCTGGTCGATGAACGTCCCGAAGAAGTCACGGAGTTTCGCCGCATGTTCCTGCGGCCCGAGGTGAAGGCAAACGGCGGTCAGTGTGAAGTGGTAGCGAGCAGCAACGACCAGGACGCCGTCGTCCACACCCGCACCGCCGAGTTGGTGATCGAACGCGCCAAGCGGCTGACCGAGCAAGGCCGCGACGTGGTCGTGCTGTTGGACAGCCTGACGCGGTTGGCGCGGGCGTATAACAAGGCAAGCGGGTCGGGCGGCAAGACGATGTCCGGTGGCGTCGATAGCCGCGCGCTGGACATTCCGAAACGACTCTTCGGCGCCGCCCGCGCGTTTGAAGAAGGCGGCACGCTGACCATTCTGGGCACCGCCCTGATCGAGACCAACTCCCGCATGGACGACGTGATCTTCCAGGAGTTCAAAGGCACTGGCAACATGGAGCTTGTCCTCGACCGCAAGCTCGCCGACAAGCGCATTTACCCCGCCATCGACCTGTCGCAATCCGGCACCCGCAAGGAAGAACGCCTCCTCCCCGCCGAGATGTACGAACGCATCACCCTCCTCCGCCGCAGCCTCCTCAAAATGCGCCCCGACGAATCGATGGAAGCCCTCATCAAACAACTCGCCAAAACCAAGTCGAACGCCGAGTTCCTTGACACCGTGGGGAAGTTCACCGGGAAGTGAAGAGTAGGGGTATTAACAACCCGAAGTGATTAGAAAAGTATTTATAGATAAATTTGAATTGGTTGAACTCTTACAACAAATAGGTTATTTGCCAAAAAAACTTTTTACCAAAATACGAAGAGTCAATCCTAATAAATTCTATTCAGTTAGTGAAGCTTCTCGAACAAAATCTGGCGAGGTCAATCATGCCGAATTTGGACGACATTCTGGGCGCGCAGCAGGATCAAATCGCTGAAGGGCGGTTGGAGTTATCTCAACTCACCCGTAATGTGCCAGATTTACAGGAGTGTAAAACCCCGTTTGAGGTATTCTGTCGTATCTACGAAATAGGTGGTGAGAATCCGGTACGTGATGTATTAGCAAATTTCTTACGAGGATTGAACCCTCAGTTTCATGACATTGATGCATGGGTCGGCCAACTTCTAAATCCAGTGATTTGCAAGGATTCAGTCGAATTCGGTGTCGTATCTGGACGCGCATCTATAGCGGCAATTGGTGGCGGTCGCGCTTCGTCGTGATCTGTCATGACAAGTGATACATTTTGATTGTATTTTGAGACAACTATCACGTTCAGTCCACGATACCTTCCCTTTCGATGAACAGGAGCGAGGATATGACCACAAAGATGCGACCTGACAATCGTGGAGACCAAAGATGCCGCAAACTTTAGAACTGCCCGACAACCTCGCGGACGCCTTGAATGACGAGGCGTTGCGCCGGGGTATGTCACTACCCAATTACGCGATCCGCCTACTCACATCACCTTGCCCGTCCGTATCTGCGATTCGTAATGGAGCCGATCTCGTCGCTTTCTGGCAAGCGGAAGGACTCGTCGGTAGCCGTTCGGACATTGCCGATAGCCAATCTCAAGCCCGCCAACTGCGTGAGCAAGCCCAACGCCGAGGAGCATGAACATCATGCTCGTCCTCGTCTCGCACGCATTGATTGAATAGTACAACTGAACCAACCCAGTTTGAGGACACAACAATGGGTCGCGTGACGACGGAAGCGGCGATTGAGAACATAGAGGATTTGTGGGCCATCAAGCGAGGGTTGCTCCCGGCGGATCAGGCGCGGCGGGTTACGATTCCGGATGCGTTGGTTGATACGGGGGCCACGTTGCTTTCCCTGCCCACGCGGGTCATTCAACAATTGGGGCTAACCCGGACGGTGTCGAAACGGGTGACGAGTCGCATCGGCCTGGGCGAAGCGTACCTGTACGAGGCGGTTCGACTGACGATTCAGGGGCGATCCTGCACGATGGACGTGATGGAAGTACCGGATACCGTGCCTGCGCTGATCGGTCAGTTGCCTCTCGAACACCTCGACTTGGTCGTCGATTTCCGCAGTCGAACCCTCATCGGCAACCCCGCCCACGGTGGCGAACACGTCTACGAACTGTATTGAAATGACCGATCACTACAGTGGTGTTTGAAGACACGTGCGGCAACCTCATCAATCTGGTTCAACCAACGGCGTCGCCCTGAACGCGACATCGCTAGACTGAAGGTAGGTGGCAATTTGAACTTTGTGCCGAGGTAACCCAGATGAACATTGGCGAGCTACGAACCGCGTTGACGGATGTCCCGGACGCGGGGGTCCACTTGATGTTGCCGGGGGGCGAGTTCGTTCCGGCTCACTTCCACGTCACGGAGGTGGGGCGGGTGCAGAAGGACTTCATCGACTGTGGCGGGATGACGCGGTCGTCCGTGACTTGCCTCCTTCAAGTCTGGGTCGCGGACGATGTGGATCACCGGATCACGACGACCAAGCTGGCGGGCATTTTGCGGATGGCTGCGCCTCTGTTCTACAACGATGAATTACCAGTGGAGATTGAGTACGAAGGAGTTGCGGTGTCGCAATACCCGGTAGCGATGGCCGAAGTCACGCCGGCGGGCGTGCTGTTTCACTTGGGGACCAAACACACGGATTGCCTAGCCCGCGAGAAGTGCGGGGTGGTGCCGGTCGGAGAGGTGTGCGGTCCGAAGTCGGGTTGTTGCTGACCAGGGGCGTGGCGTCCGGCTCGTTGTTCAACTTTGCGCTTGACTCCGAGGTGCCGTTTCATCATTCTGATAGTGAGTTATATGATAGCCGCCGAAACCACTTTGAGGAGCCACCTGTGCCACGGTTAAGAACTGCTTTTACCCTGATTGAATTGTTGGTCGTGATCGCCATTATTGCGATTCTGATCGGACTTCTACTCCCCGCCGTTCAGAAGGTACGGGAAGCCGCGGCGCGGGCGAAGTGTCAGAACAACATGAAGCAAATCGGGTTGGCGTTGCACAACTTCGAGAGCGTGGCCGGCCAATACCCGGTCGGTGGCCAGTACCCGATCAACACCACCTCCAACGATGTCTACTCGATTCAAGCCCGCCTGCTGCCGTTCATTGAGCAGGGGAACCTGTACTCTCAGATCGACCTGAACGCCACGCCGGCAACTCAGTTGGGCGTCATCGGCCAGCGGATCGCTATTTACATATGCCCGAGCGAGATCAAGGACGTGGCCCGCGATCAGGGTGGCGGCAAGATCACTTATCCGCACAACTATGCCGCGAACCTGGGTACGTGGTTCGTCTGGAACCCGGCGAACGGCCAGGGCGGGGACGGGGCAATTTCCGTGAACCGTAGCACCCGCCCGGCGGACTTCACCGACGGCATGAGCAACACCATCGGGTTCGCGGAAGTGAAAGCCTACCAGCCGTATGTGCGGAACTCGTCCGCTCCCGCCGGGTTGGGCGCGGTCCCGCCGGTTGATGCTGCGGCAGTCGCCGCGATGGCTGCTAGCGGGTCGTACCGTGGGTTGGTCGGGCACACCGAGTGGACCGACTCGCCGAGCCACCAGTCGGGTTTTTCGTTCGTCTTGACGCCGAACACCGAGGTGAAGTACGTCGAGCCAGCCGGGACGACGGTTGACATTGACCTACTCACCCAGGTCGAAGGTTCCTCGCCGTCGAAGCCCACCTACTCCGCCGTCACCAGCCGTAGCTACCACAGCGGCGGCGTGGTGAACGTGCTGTTGATGGACGGGTCCGTGCGGTCGGTCACCAAGTCCGTAGCGCAAGCCACGTGGCGAGGCTACGGCAGCCGCAACGGCGGCGAGGTTCCGGGCGACTTGTAAAGCGCGTGACAGTTGAAACGTGTGGAGAAAGCCTTGGAGGACTCGGTTGATATTGGAACGATTCTCGGCTTCACCCCGGCGTGGTCTGCACTCGGGGTAGTCGATCAAGCATTTCTGGAA
>JAYSXU010000820.1:0-2736 GCA_043716965.1 Fimbriiglobus sp. | reverse complement strand
GTCACCGCATTGGTTGCAAGGCATGGTGGTTCTCGGAATTACGGGACTACTCGGCGTGTCGATGAACCTGATGTTCTGGCCCACCCCGCTGATCGAGCATTCGCATTTGTTGCCAATCGTTTCCCCACTGCGATACCCACCGTTGGTGCGGGACGACCTTCTGGAATTGCGGCGATTACTGCGATATGTGGAGCAGGAAGCGGCGGCAGAAAACGGCAGGGTCGCAGTGATTTCTAGTTCGCCAACTCTGAACACGACAACGGTTCAGCAAGCAAATCGCTCGCTGCAAGATTCGTTGATTGATGCTCGACGTGTGTTGCCAACGCAAGAAGTGGATCGCGTGAACGGGTTCCCGACGAACTTGTTTCGCGCGCCGATCATCATTGTGGCAACGCCGCTGCAAACGCACCTGACGCGAGAAGAACAACAACTCGTGCTGATCCCGACGGAGTTGTTAAATCAGTGCAAAGGTGTGGGGCGGGCTTTTGAGAAGTTGCCAGAATCGTTTGCGTTGAGCGGAGGCGTTCGGGTGAACATTTACCGCCGCACTCGGACAATCACGCCTGAAGAATTTGAAGACTTTTGCTCGCTGCTAAAACTTGTCCATCCCGAGACAGCGAGCTTTTATACACCGCCGGGTGACATCGAAGATTTACTCAAAGTCCCAACCAGGCCGCTAAACTAATTCTCAGCTTGAGGCGGGCTTGACTACGGATCCGACTTTGGAGAACGTCGCGCTGGAGTTGGTACCGATTGCGGTCACAGCGACGATACAAACGATGATGATGAGGGCCAACATCACAGCATATTCCACTGCCGTAGGACCGTCTTCGGCTTTCAGAAAGCGAACGAGCGGACTGAGCAAGTATTTCATGGTGTTTGATACCTTTATTGTGTGAGAAGAGCAAACGAAAACGCCCCTGTGCATCGTAATGTACAGGGGCGTTTCATGTTTTTGACTTTGCTGCGAGCACAAGGCCCGCGTCAGGCTCAGCTCGAAGATGGCTTGATGGCGGAACCAACTGCCGAGAACGTTGCGCTGCTGTTCGTGCCGATCGCGGTGACTGCGGCGATGCAGACCACGATGATGAGGGCCAACATAACGGCGTACTCGACTGCGGTCGGGCCGTCTTCCTTCTTGACGAAAGTCACGACGTTCTTGATGAGCTTGTTCATGGACCTCTCCCAGGTTGATAGAACTATGTCGAAGATTGGGTGAAGGGTGCCAGCCCGCATGGGCCGTCGTCACCGCATCATTCCCCGTTGTTCCGACTACACCAAAGATGTAGATCACGCATTGGCACCGTGCAAACGGAACAACCGGATTTCTGCGATATTTCCGGGCTTTTGATGACGCCATAGAATCGTGATACTTCGATTGAACCTCGTGAGCACTGAAGGAACGACCCCCATGATTGAGCCAACCCTGATTGACCCAACCCCGACGGAACCGAATCAACGCAAGAGTTTGACCACCACTGGCGGCCCAAGTCGGGCACCGAACCGCGCCATGCTACGCGGCGTCGGGTTCGACAACGACGACTTCGACAAGCCGATGATCGGCGTCGCCTCACTGTTTAGCGACATCACGCCGTGCAATTCCCACCTCGACCGATTGGCCCGCAAAGGGATCGAAGGCATTCGTGCCGCCGGTGGGGTGCCGCAAATTTTTGGCGCGCCGACGGTCTCCGACGGCATCAGCATGGGCCACAAGGGCATGCGGTATTCGCTGGTCAGCCGGGAGGTGATTGCGGACTGTCTCGAAACCGTTGCCGGTGCCATGAACCACGACGGCCTGTTGGCGTTCGGCGGTTGTGACAAGAACATGCCCGGTTGCGTGATGGCGATGGCGCGGCTGAACGTGCCGAGCGTTTTTGTGTACGGCGGCAGCATCATGCCGGGGATCGGACCGGACGGCGAAGACGTGGACATTGTGTCCATCTTTGAAGCGGTCGGGAAGTTTCAAGCCGGTACCATCGACGAAAAGAAACTGCACAAAATCGAGTGCGAAAGCTGCCCCGGTGCGGGGTCGTGCGGCGGCATGTACACCGCCAACACGATGGCGAGCGCGATCGAGGCAATGGGCATGAGCTTGCCCTACGGCGCCAGCAACCCGGCGGTCACTGCCGCGAAAGATCGGGAAGCGTTCCAGGCCGGCAAAGCCTTGGTGAACTGCATCAAAAACAACCTCCGACCCAGCGACATTATCACGCGGAAATCGCTGGAAAATGCGTACACGTTCGTGCTGGCACTGGGCGGCTCCACGAACGCGGTGTTGCACCTGATGGCCATTGCCCGCGAAGCCGGTGTGCCGTGGACGCTGGATGACTTCGACCACCTCGGTGCGAAAGTTCCCCACCTCGCGGACCTCAAACCGGGCGGCAAGTATGTGATGTTCGACCTCTACCGCGTGGGCGGAACACCGGCAGTTTTGAAGGCGCTGCTTGATGCCGGAATGCTGCACGGCGACTGCCCCACGGTCACCGGGCGCACGATCGCGGAGAACTTGAAGGACGTGCCAAGTGTCTACGCCAAGCCGCAAAAGGTCATCCACCCGCTCGACAAGCCGCTGTATAGTCGCGGGCACATTGTCATCCTGCGTGGCAACCTTTGCCCCGACGGTGGCGTGGCGAAAGTGGCCGGGTTGAAGCACCGCAGCATCACCGGCCCCGCCAAAGTCTTCGACGGCGAGGAAGCCTGCTTCCAGGCGATTCGCGCGCAAAAAATCGTCGCCGG
>JAYSXU010000819.1:0-8091 GCA_043716965.1 Fimbriiglobus sp. | reverse complement strand
GATTTTCATCTCACAGCCGGTACACACGCCGTACAGCCCTTGTTTGATGCGCCGAAGGGCGACTTCAATTTGGGACAGTTCTTTGGCTTCCAACTCGGCGAGTTGGGAGGCCACTTCTTCACCGCTCGTTTCAAACGCGGCATCGGCGGCGTTGCCGCTGGAGAAGGAATTCTTTTGCGCCAGTTCGTCGAGGTCGGTTCCCAGACGTTTCCGCAACGAGTTACGACGGGTCAACAGAATTTTTGTGATCCGGAGTAAGGCTTCGCGTCGAGCCATGCTGCACCCCTTGTTTATTGTGGGAACACGACCAAGCAAATGCCGGGGATGTTCCTGGAGTTTTGAGAGAGATCAAAGGACAAATCGTTACAAGTGAATACCGATTCGTCTGCCACAGTATTAGGGCGAAATACGGCGAACAGTAAAGTTCGTCGGCATTTATTGGAAAATGGTTTGGAATCGGATGAGAATTCTTCCCAAATCCGCACCAATGCCCAATCCCAACCCAATGGATCTCAACAGCTTAGAGAGAGCGAACCGGAAATTGGGTTCACCTGATCAAAAAACAGAATTGGGCGAAGTGAATATCAAAGTGACTGTTAGCAGGATTCACTTCAGAAGCCAGCCTCTTCAAGTTTATTAAGCCGTATTGTCTGTAAGTTGTTGCCGGAAAGCGGGTTGCGACAGCGTCTTTGTGCAGTACGGTGCCTAAGTGTCCGCAGGCCAGTCCAGTTTCATCTCAAAATGGGCTGGCCTGTGTTCGTTTTTACGTCTGCAAGTTTTGCAACATTTCTCGCAGCGGGACCAACCGTTGGCCCCGGAGTTCATCAATTTTGAGTGCCTTCAGCAAGCGTCGGCGAAGTTCGGCTTGAAGTTCTTCGATGGCGTTGTCGGATGTACTGGCGAGCGGGATACAACCACCGGCCCGTCGGTCGTGGCCACCGGCTTTACCCAATGACCCGACTACCTTGCGAAGCATGTCACCCGCACCCGCATTGGCTGTTGCGGTGCGCACAGAGAGAATCAACGAGTCGTTATAAACGCCTGCACACACAGCCCAATCCACTTTTTCAAAGCGGATCATGAAATCGACGACTTCGGCAGCCTGCTCCGGTTGGGGAAGCGGGTTCACCCAACTGATGATGAGCCGGTCGTAAATGAACGAACTTTGCAACGCCTGCAATAAGCACTCGAAGTGGCTGTGCGGTAAGCGGGCGTTTCGGATTTGGGCGAGTAAGTCTTTGTCCGCATGGGGGTAAAGCCGGTGCAAGGCGTGGTCGTCGTCCGGGCTAGCTTCGCGGGGATAGCCGGTCACTTCGGTTTCGATGCCGTAGAGCAGGGCGGTTGCAACTTTTTCGGACGCCACGACATCCTGATCGGCAAGATATTTCGAGACCAACGTGCAAGTCGCACCCAGATTGGGTCGCACGTCCACAAATGCAACGTCTTCGAGATCGCCGGGGGTTTCGTGGTGATCGAGCACCGCAAAAATCGGCGCGGGATATTTGACGGTGTGTCGGCCCGTATTCGGTTGGCTGTCCACCATCACGACGGCGTCGCCGTCCGCCCATTCGACGTTTTCAATCGGGCACAAATCGAGGTGTAAAACCTCGACCATTGCGCGGTTCTCCGCGCGACTGATCGGGCCGTCTCGTGTAAGCAACGTCGGCTTGCCGAGTTTGGCTTCAACCAGATGAGCCAACCCGAGCATACTGCCAAGACTATCAGGATCGGGGTGAACGTGAGACACGAACACGACCCGTTCGGCGGCGGCTAAACATGTCAGGAATCGGTCCGAACGGCGTTGCCCGGTGCGAGGCAGCTTTCCGTTGATGAGCGATTCGGCGCTTCTTCGCGCCATACTTCAGCATCCTCACGCAAGAGTCCCCACATCGTCCGCAGCGGGTAACGGGTACCATTTCGAGAATGGTGAAGTCGTCCATGAACCTCTGATTGTTTTACTCCAAAATCCGACAGAGACCAACAAACCCGGCTCAGAAAGCGACGCCCATTTCTGCGTAAGGTGCCGAATAATCAGAAGTTGCGAATCGTAAACTTCTTGAAAACTTCAACGGGAAATCCAGCCAATCCGCCAGACGGCGCCACAATTCTTGCATGTTTCGGAAACCAAACCCGCGAGACGGTGCAAGTCGTTGTTCCCTTCCGGAAGAGTCCTTGCTAAACTTCAAGCGGTGGTGCTTTCGACGACTCGCTTCCGAGGCTCCTGATGGGGATTTACGATCGCGATTACTACCGCGAGACGAGTAGTGGTTGGTGGACCGAGTATCACGGTCGCCGGGCCACACTGGGACTCATGCTCCTCATCGGCTTGGTTTTCGTAGTCCAGGTCTTTGCGACGAACCCTAGGCGGGATGTCCCAGACCGGATTCAAGCCAAGGCGGCGTTCGACTTTCTAGCCATTACTTCGGGCGAGATTTGGCGATTACTGACGTCCCATTTCGTGCACTCGTCCGGTGATCTGCTTCAGGTCGCGTTGGAATTATTCGCGCTGTATTTGTTCGGCACACGGATCGAGAGCATTTACAGCACCCGTGAATTCTTAGCGTTCGTGCTAACAGGGTGCGTTGTCGTTTCGATTGGAAAGTTACTTTTTGCGCTAGCCGGCATTGATGACAAATCAGTAACCTACGGCTCAGGGAGTATCGTCACCGCAATCATGGTCCTGTTTGCCTGTCACTTCCCTTACGAACGGATCACATTGCTAATCGTACCAGTCCCCGCGTTTCTGCTCGTGGGTGGGATTATCGCGTTGGATTTATTGGGCGCATTGGGTGGCGGGTTCGGGTCAGCGGGGTATGTCGCCCATCTGATCGGAGCAACTTTTGCGTTCGTTTACTACACCGTTCAGTGGCGTATTTCGACCGTGTTATTTCCACGTTGGTTACTGGGAACCCAAACTACTCGAAAGTCGAATCTGAAACTCTTTAGGGATGCTCCTGAGTTGCCGTCCGAAGCTGAAGAATCTGTCGCGGGAGAGACGCCAGACCCGAATCCAGTCAAACGCGATGCCAAGCCATCACCCCGTCGCGTTGATGAACAGCTCGAAGCGAAACTCGACCTTGTTTTGGAGAAAGTCTCTCGACTTGGTCGTGACAGTTTAACGATGGATGAGCAAGCTATTCTGCAGCAAGCTAGCGAAATCTATCAACGTCGCCGTCGGAATTAACCGGGGATGTTTCTTTAGCCGGTTACATTTTTCGAGCAATTCGAGCTAATCGTACATTTCGTTTTGGGCAACGTGATTAAATCGTTGGAATTGTTTGTTAAACTCTTGAACTCAATTTCTCGATCAAAAATATGGGGTCGCTCTGTCATGCACTCCCGCATTGTGTAGTTACCGGACCAGAAATCGACAACTTAATTTATTGCCATAACTGAATCCTCATATTGTCATCTGAAATTGAGCGGAGAGTTGGAATCTAGAACGAAGTCTGTCAAAAAAAAGGCTTGTACACCCTTCGGTTCCGGATATAGAAAAGACAGTCGAAGAACGAGTTGTTGGAGTCTCACCAATTCGTGTGGGCGCAACTCTTTACGCTGGCCGGACCTAATTCTAGAGATGGCGGCGTCCCTGATCTCGCAACAGGACTTGTTAAAATGACTGATCCAAAAGCAGCCAAAGTTTGTGCAGACCTTCTCCAAGCGTTGGCGGAGCCGAACCGAATTCGCATCATTGATTGTTTGCGAACCGGATCGAAGAACGTCACTGAGTTAGCGAAGTTGCTCAGCGTCGAAATCGTCAACGTGTCGCACCACCTCGGTGTGCTACGACAATCGGGTCTCGTTCAAGACGAGAAGCACGGTCGGTTCGTGGTGTACTCCCTTCACACGAAGTACTTCACCAACGACAGCGCCAAGGCCACCTTCGTGGACCTCGGCTGGTGCAAGATCGAAATCCCGCACAATTAACAATCGGTGACGACTAGCAGACCCCGTATCCCGTCCCTGACAGCGTCAGGGACGGGATACGGGGTCTACGTTTCGTAAAGGTGCAACGGGCAGAATTCGACCCGGAGTCGTTTGGGTAGAAGCTCGATTGCGACTTCATAAATGGCATCGTGCGGCAGGCACACCAACTCGCCATCGGTGTGAACGCACAGGGGTTTATCACACTGCACGGAGGCGTTGCGACACTGCCCCATCCGCAATTGCGGGTGATGGGTCGGTAGTTTTCCGGTCAGCAAGGCGGGCAGATACCTCAGCAATTCCCAACGACGCAAATCAGCAGCATGGAAAGTCTCGAAAAGGCCATCGTCGATTTGGGCATTCCAAGTCACAGGAAAACCGCCTTCCCGTTGGCCCAGGTTAAACGAAATGGCCAAGGTCGGGGAAACAACATCAACGCCATCACGTTGAATCCGCATCAGCGGTTTCGCAAAGTGCTGACGCATCGCGCGAAGAAACGCCAGTGTGTAAAGTGGCATCCCGCTTAGCGAAGTGATTTTGTTGGCCTCGACCGTGACCATCCCGTTGAACCCGATGCCAGCACCATTGACGAAGTACCGATCCTGATTGCCAGCCCGAATGATCCCGACATCGGCGTGAAGTGTCGCTAACTCGCCACCGTTTGGCCACGCCTGACACCATCGACCCATCCCGAGCGTCCGTGCATAATCATTGGAGGAGCCAAGCGGCCACGTTGATAAAACGACATCGGCCCGCGCGCTTTGCAGCAGACCGTTCGCCACTTCATGAACAGTACCGTCACCACCCGCCGCGATCACACGATCAAAACCGTCCAGAGCCGCCTGACGGGCCAGTTCAATGGCATGACCACGGCGTTCCGTTGTGACGATCACGGCATCGCATGCCGGCTTGGAACGTGCGACCTCTAACTTGCTCGCGGCCCGACCACGCCCGGCTCTCGGGTTGAGAATGACGCAGGTGCGAATCGACACAGGTCACCGTCGTCTCAAGCAAATGACATGAACAATGTTAACAGCCACGTGTAGAGACTACGAATATTTCTAAACGAGCCTGATTGACTCGTCTGATTCGTGGTATTCGTGGTCAACTTCCGTTCGTGGCACTCGGTTCCACTTCGTGTGACTCCAAACGCAGCGGTTGCCACACGTGGGGGCGGGCAAGCGGTTCGATGTGCAACTTCACGACGCCGTCTTGGAAAATCCGCAACGTGCCCGACGACTGACTCACGCAAAATGCCAGCGCTTTGGTGTGACGGCTAATCCCAGCGGAGGCCATGTGCCGACTGCCGAAGCCTTTGGCCAAGTCGATCCCATCCGAAGGGACATCGAGATACAAGCACGCCGCTTCGGCAATCCCATCACGGCCAATCAGAATGGCGCCGTCCAGTTTCGCAATCTCTTTGATCTGCTCTCGAACGCTCTTGTCTCGAATGTCGCGCTCGACTTTTGTGTAGCCACGAAACGGGTTGAAGTTTTGGAACCGGGACATCTTCAAGACCCGCCGGGTGTCGCCGACCACGATGACAGTCCCGATCGGTTGTCCTTCGCGCCCTTCACGCCCGATCTCGGTCGCAAGATCGACGACGTTGCGTAGCACGTCGATCGGGATTGACGGTCCCAACAGGCGAAGGTCTTGCGCGGTCATCCGTTCGAGGTGTTCGCCAATGTGAATCACACTGACGCTGTCAATCGGTTCCGGGGCGTCTTCGAGTGTGGCGATGCCGTTATACAGCACAACGACGTGAGCGCCGGGTTGGAGATACTTTGAAGTAACGGCGTGCAGTAACGCATTGCTCAAGCGTTCTTGGATTGGCATCGTGTCGTGTTCGAGTTCGATGACCTTCCAGCCCTCCTTGTCGCGGAGGTGCTTCGTCAGTGCCGGATTTCGGCGGCGACAAAGAGTTTGCACCCGACCAGGATGCGTCCTACTTCGTCCCAATCCAAAGCGGTTTCTGTTAGCAGCAACACGGCGTCCGCCGGCAACCCTTTGACAAGGTCACGGGCGGTTTGAATCAACTGGTTTGTTTGAAGCGGAAGGCTCATACGTCGCGCGAACTCGAGTAATAGACAACGAAGACGTGTTACGTTCGCCACAGTCTAGGCGACTGAGTGAACGCATCCAACTGAAGACTGCGGAGAATTCTGCGGATTTCAGATTTATTTTCGCCAAAGGCGTGCCTGGGGTGTCGTTGCTCTCAACCCGACGCACTCCCTAACCGATCTTCGCTACCTCGACGAGGTTGTCGAAGAACGTCGCGCCGCCGCCTTGATCCGTGGTCGCGGTACTGGTCGTGGTGTTCACGTTGACGCCGTCTTCGGTGAACTTGTTCCACCAGATTCCGAACGAGACGACGACCCCCGGTTGCACCGTGTCCCCGACTTTTGCACGGGCTTGGAACCGCCCGCGATCGTTCAGCACCGTCACCATTTCGCCGTGAGCGATTCCGCGTTTCGTGGCGTCCAAGGGGTGCATCTCTACCACGACTTCATGGGCGGCTTTCCGGAGTGTATCCACGTTCACGAAGGTCGAGTTGAGGAACGACGGCGACGGCGGGGTGATGAGTTGCAGCGGATATTTGGCAGCGAGTTCCGGCTTCGTTTGTGGGTCTTCGTGCGGCGGGATGTAGTGTGGCAGCGGGTCACGCCCGGCGGCTCGTTCACGCTCGCTGAGGAACTCGCATTTCCCCGATTGTGTTCCGAACCCACCGTGCGCAAACGGCGCCCAGTCGGTTGGCACGTTCAATCGCACCGGGCCGTTGGCCAGGAGGTGATCGAACGTTACGCCATCGAACGCGGATGCCGGTGGGTGAACGGGACCGCCGCCACCGACCATCGCGTTTTTCGCGAGTTCTTCGTCGCTGACTTGGAAGAGTTCGTTCTCAAAATTCATCGCCTTAGCTAGAAGGCGAAACACCTCCGTGTTCGGTTTGGCTTCGGCAAGTGGTGCGATAGCGGGATGGTTGACCTGCACGTAAAAGTGCCCGTAGCTGCTGTGAATGTCGAAGTGTTCCAACTGCGTCGTGGCGGGGAGGAGAATATCGGCGTAGTCCGCCGTGTCGGTTTGGAACTGGTCATGCACAACGGTGAACAGGTCGTCGCGCATCAGCCCCTTCAACACCTTCGATTGGTCCGGGTTCACCGCCGCAGGGTTCGAGTTGTACACGTACAGTGCTTGAACGGGAACACCGGGCAGTTCGCCGTTCAGTGCCTCGGCGAGATGGACCATGTTGATGGTGCGGGTGCCGGGTTGAATCAAATCGGGGCGTTCGAGGTAAGCGCTGTTGAACGGGTAAATCTTGCTGGTCGAAAGCAATGCCCCGCCGCCTGGGTGTCGCCAATCGCCAGTGATCGCCGGGAGGCAACAGATCGTCCGCACCGCCATCGCACCGCCACCGTGGCGTTGCAGGCCGTAGTTCATGCGAATAAATGCGGGGCCACCGAAGAGCTTCTGGGCATTGCCGTACTCCTTTGCAAATTGCTCGATCGTCGCCTGTGGCAACCCCGTGATGTGTGCAACCTTGTGCGGGGAGTATTCGGTCAGCACCCGTTCCTTTAACTCTGCCGTGCCTATGCAATATTGATCGAGATAATCTTGATCGACCAGCCCGTCCCGAAACAGGATGTGCATCACGCCAAGGGCGAGTGCCGCATCCGTACCGGGGCGAACAGGAATCCACCAATCGGAACGGGATGCTGTGCGGCTCTTGTGTGGGTCGATCGTGACAATCTTCGCGCCCTGTTTACGGGCTTGGTGCATGATTGCCCAGAGGTGGCTATTCGTTACGCTGGTGTTCGATCCCCAATTGATGATGAACCGGCTGTGAATGACGGCTTCCGGATCAACGACCGCACGGGTTCCTAATGTGATCTCACACCCGACCGCACCCGCCGTTGCACAGATCGTGCGATCCAGCAATGACGCACCGAGTCGATAGAAGAATCGACGGTCAAGACTGGCGTACTGAAGCTTTCCCATCGTGCCGGCGTAGCTGTAGGGCAGAATCGCTTGCGGGCCGTGCGATGAGTTCGAGATGGCCGTGAACTTTTCGGCAATCGTGCGAATCGCCACATCCCATGTGATCCGTTCAAACTGCCCCGCCCCCTTCGGGCCGATCCGTCGCATCGGGAATTTCACACGGCCGTCGTG
>JAYSXU010000818.1:0-2740 GCA_043716965.1 Fimbriiglobus sp. | reverse complement strand
CCGGTTTGAAAAGCTGCTCATTATACTTGGTATCGTCCCGATCGCGGTCATGACGAACGTGCTACGGATCACGGCCACGGGCATTGCCCACACGTTGACGACGAACAAAGACACCCTGCACTTTTTGCACGACCTGCACGGCTGGTTGATGATGCCGGCGGGTCTGGGGCTGTTAGCCCTGCAACTCTGGATTCTCAGCCGCCTCGTACTCCGCCCGACGACGGAACCCTGTGCCCCCGCCTTTGCGGGAATGAAGTTTGCCTAAGTCGAGTTTGCTTGCCCGTATTTTCCCCGCACGGATGTTGACCATGAACGGTCCTACCTTCGCCCTCCAGCCGACGACCACGTCGAAACCCGTCCCCCGGCCGATGCCCCTTCGGGTTGCCGAACGCCCCAAATCGGACGCCGGTGCAGGCGGGATGATGGTGCTCACGTACCTGCGGTTGCACTGGATGATGATCCTGTTCTGTGGCACCTTGCTCGGGGCGGGCTTGGCGTACACGGCGTGGAACTTGTTGCCGAATAAGTTCGAGTCGTATGCACTCTTACAAGTCGCTTCCACGCCGTCTTCGATCGCGCCGGGCAACGACCCGAACCGGGGCAAGACCGAGTTCGTGACGTACCTGAAAACCACGGCCCAGCTCATCAAGTCCGAGTTCGTGCTGAACGCCGCGCTCAACGACGCGAAGTACAAAATCGGTGAACTCGCAACACTGAAAGATCAGAAAGATCCGATCAAGTTCCTCGACGAAAAACTCGTCGTGACCTCCTCCGACGGCGGCTCCGAACTGATCCGGATCAGCCTCGAAGGGGATAACCCGGACGACATCCGCAAGATCGTGGACGCGGTGAAAGACGCCTACTACCGCGAAGTGGTCGAGAAGGAGATTCAGCAGAAATCGACGTTCCGGCTCAAAGTCGCGGAGGCCAAAACCGCGATCGAAAGCTTACTGAGAATCAAGGGTGCTTTGCCCGATCGGAGTAAGCCCGGCTTCGCAACCAAGACGCCGACGCCGTTGGCCGGAGGTGTCATCAACGCCGCCGCGATCGACCCGGCAAACCTGCCACCGCCGACCGTGGAAGCCGTCAAGCAAGTGGGCGGGATTTTGCCGATACCCCCCGCCGCCATCGGAGCCGCCGTGGTCGCCATTGCCGACTCCGACGCGGTGAAGAAAGCACAGTTTTCGACATACGTGTCACAATTGTCCCAATACAAGTTGGACTCGGTGAAGTTTCCGATCATGATTCGAGAGAAGTTGGCCGATGTCGAGAAACTCAAAAAACAACTCAACGAAGCGAACGCAGTTGCCCCCTCGGCGGAAGCACTCGCCGCCGCCGAACGGGACGCGGACGTGATTGCCAAGCTAGCGGAAGCCGGCAAAAAACGCCGGGATTACGAGTACATGCGGGGCGTGGTGCGCGACCCGTCGTCGGAAGCCATTCAGCGGAAGCGGATCGAAGCGGACCAATTGGACGCGGAAGCACTGAAGCTGAAGACCGAAAAAGCGTCCCAACTCGAAGGCGGACGAAGCCGGGATCAAAGCAATCGGATTGCTACAGATCTCGACGCCAGGGAACGAGAATTGCGATTACTTTACGAAAGCCAACGGGTGGCCAAGACGATGTTCGATGAGGCGCGTAAAGAGCTTTCGCAAATGCCCCCGGACGCGAAATCGTTGGAAGAAAAACTTCCGCTCGTCGATCCCGAAAAAACCGACTTGCTGATGCACGACGACATGTACCGCCGCATCACCACGCAACTGATCGGCCTCGATTTTGAACTGCAAGCGCCGCCACGGGTTCGCAAATTGCAAGATGCGTCTTCCCCATCCCAGAAGGACGCCAAGAAGCAACTGATGGGCACGATCGCGGCGGCCCTCCTCGGCTTTGCCCTGATCGGGTTGGGCGTGGTCGCCTACGAAACCCGCGCCCGAAAAGTGTCGTCGCTGACGGAGTTGAAGTCGGTCGGGACCACGCCGGTTGTGGGCATCGTCCCGTGGCAGCCGGACGCCGCGACGATCCGCGATCCCCTCAAACGAGCCGACGTCAACGAAGCCATCGAGAAGCTTCGATCGCACGTCGCCCAAACCTGGCTCAGTCGCGGTGTCAGCACGATTGCCGTGACCAGCCCGCTGGCCGACGAAGGCAAAGCGTTCACCGCGTTCGGCCTTGCCGTCAGCCTGTCGCTGGCGGGATTTAAGACGTTGCTGATCGACTTCGACCTCCGCAACCCGTCGCTGCATCCGTTTGCCGGTGTACCGAATGTCGTCGGGGTGTGCGAAATTCTACGCGGCGAAGTGGACCCCCGAGGGTCACAAATTGTGTTGCCTAACGGGCTGTCGTTTCTGCCGGCAGGAAACTGGTCGGACGAAGCCCGCCAAGCGACCATCGGCGGTAAACTCGAAATGCTATTATCGAAGTTGCGCGAGAACTTTGATTGTTTAATCCTGCACGGCCATTCGTTATTAACTGTCGCCGATTCGATCGAAATCGTCCGCCGGTCTGATGCCGTGCTACTTTGCACACTGTACCGCGAAACCCGAATGCCGCTGTTGAAGCGGGCCATCGAACGGGTCACAACAATGGAAGTTCCGCACACCGGCATCGTGTACCTGGGTGCGAGTTCCAATGAAGCGTTATGTTAGGCCGTGTTGATTCAATTCGGGGGTTCTGGTAAACGCCGTGCTTCACACTGGCGAAGCGAGGTGAGCTATGGATCATCGTCACGAACTCACGGTCG
>JAYSXU010000817.1:0-8106 GCA_043716965.1 Fimbriiglobus sp. | reverse complement strand
GGCACACCGGCGGCGCCCGAGTACACCGGCGACGGCAGTGCACACCGGCGGACTGATGTCGCGCCGTTCGCCGGGCAACTCAGTCCCGGATCTTATTTCGCTCCGCCGTGCGTTCCCGGTTCCGTCGCGCCAGACCGGGTGTCCAGTTGGTGCGTTCGGCGGGCGTGTCGGATTTGAACAGGTCGAACCACCGACTTTCGAGTTGCTCCCAATACGTCCGTTCTTTCGGCATATTGGGGTACGGCGCAATCACGTTTTTGAGGTCGATCGGCACGCCCTGCGGCTGCACCCCACCGGGCGTGATCGTGTTCGGCTTGTTCGTGGCCAACCCCGTAATCGGCGTGCCCGCTTGCGGCGCCGCCTTCGGCAGTGGGTTCCCCACCGGCTTCAACACGGCCTTCGCTGCCGGCATCATCTGCCCCACCGTCGTCCCCGGCATCGAAGCGGGATTCGGCACGACCTTCACCGTCTGCGCCCCCAGCGACGAACAAAACCCCCAACCCACGCAAGCCGTCATCCAGTAACGCCGCATAGCACCACCCCCCCGAAAACGGATTCGCAAACGCCGACCTATGCCGTAGCGGGCGGAATTTGTCAATGCGCTAGGGTGGAAATTTTCGATCCCGGCGAACCGGCTGCGTAAGCTGTTGGGTGGGCTGCCACAAGTAGGAGGTTGGTGTTACCCAGGCGACTTACGTCGCCGGTTCGCCGGGAATGCCAAGATCTGGAGCGACATCGTTCCAATTCCATCATCTTCATGTTGACAGGTTCGCATTTTGCGAAGATGCTTTTCTGAACAGTAATGGACCTCTAATTGATGACGACGCGGAGTACGGTGAGGGCAATTGGAAAGACGAGTAATCATGGCAAGCAAACGTGACACGACATCCATTCGAGCCGTCTACGGCAAAACGGAGGACCGTTATGTTGCACTGATCCGTCAGTTCCCGTTGCGACCGCTGCGCTCCGATGCCGACCTCGATGCTGCGGTTGCGGTCGTGGACGGACTCATTGATGGCGACGACCTGACCAACGCGGAGCGAGATTACCTCGACGTACTCAGCGATCTCGTGGAATCTTACGAGAAGGATGCCGTGCCGATGCGGGTCGTCGATGACACCGAAATGCTGCGGTTTCTCATCGAAAACCGCAGCATTACTCAATCCGAACTTTCCAGGCAGACGCGGATCGCCGAATCGACCCTATCGGAAGTGCAATCGGGGAAGCGTAAGCTGACCCGGACGCAGATCGGTAAACTGGCCCGATTCTTCCAGGTAGAGCCGGGCGTATTCTCGTTCGAGTAACGGGCCGCTCCCCGTGTCGCATTTGGAGTCGGTGATGGATGCTAATCCCGGCAAAACGGTGATCTTTCTTCGGCAGGCGCCTAGCGGTCTGGCGGACGTTGCGGCCAGTCAGTTTCAATCCGTGATTGCCAAGATGGGGATGGGTTGGAAGGCGGTGACACTTGACCGTGCGACATCTGATGAGTTGCGTGGGGCACGGTTTGTTGTTGCGTTTCAACCGATTCCGGGTGGCCCGGACCACGTCGAAATTTGGCCGAACGACCCGAAGAAACTGGACGCCGAGGTGAACGATCTTGTGGCCAGGCTCTTCACGGGCAAGGCGCGGGCTGACAAACCCGATCGGGTGCCAGCGCCCGTTCACGTTGCCCCGAGTAAGCCCGCGAAGGCCCACACCCTGCGCATGGGTCGGGAAACGAAGGGCCGTCGGGGGAAGGGCGTGACGATCGTCTCGGACCTGCCAGCCACGATGAGCGAAACTGACCGCGAAGAGTTAGCGACCATGCTGAAAAGCCGGTGCGGTACGGGCGGGACGTACAAAGATTCCGTGATCGAAATCCAAGGCGATCAACGGGACCGGCTGACGACGGAGTTGGAGAAGATGGGCTACAAAGTGAAACGGGTCGGCGGGTAATCGATAGCGGGAGCAAGGTTCTGGATCACCTTGCTCACGCCATTTGTTGATTCATTAGCCCAGCGACAAGTTGCCGTCGCCGAAGCCGTCGATCGTGAGCGCAACACTGGGGCCGTTGGGTTGTGGGTTGACGTAGTTGGCTGAGATGTTGGCACTGGTAAACACGTAAGCCTTGCCGTTGTTCGTGGCCACGACATCGGCGCGACCGTCGCGATCGACGTCCTTCACCGTGACTTGCGTGCCCCGTCGGCTGCTGGTGTCCCCGTTGACGTAGAAGTCCGCGATTCGCGTCGAATTGCCACCTTGGTTCGCCATGATGCCAGCGCCGCTGAAGACCGTGACACGCGGCGCGCCACCACTACCGGCGGTCGTCACGAGGTCGGCTTGGCCGTCACCGTTGACATCGCCGATGGCAATGTTGGCACCGTTGCGCAAGCCCGGCTCGAACGCAAAGAAGTCACCCACCATTCGCGTCGGTGTACTGCCGGGAACGATCGACTTGCCGTCAAATATCGCAATTCGCGGTCCACCACCGACGCCCGCTGCAATCACGAGATCGGGCGTGCCGTCTTTGTTCAAGTCGCCGACCGTGGCCCGCACGCCGCCGCGAAACTTGGTGTCGTCGATCCCGAAGAAGTCCGCTAACAACTTACCCTGAGCCGTGTCGGCACCCGCTTGGAACTGTGCCGCGTTGAACACGCGCACGCGGGGACCACCACCCGTATCGGCAGCCGCAACGATGTCCGCTTTGCCGTCCCCGTTGAAGTCGCCGGCGGAGATGTTCACACCGCCCTTAAACGTGTCTTCAAACGCCTGGATGCCGCCCGCCACGAGTTCCGCGCCGGTCACGCCGTCGTAAATGCGGATCGTGGCCACACCACCGCCGCCGGTTGCCGTGATCGTGTCCGCCACGCCATCGCCGTTGAAATCCGCACTCACAACACGGGTATTCGTCGTCGTTCCGGGCGTCGTGATTGTGCGGTCTTCGGTCGCCGTCAGTGTGCCGTCAAGCGACTTCGAGAAGTTGTACGACTTGACCGTCGTGCCACTCCCTAACGACAGCATGTTCCCAACGCCCGACGCATTGCCGATCACGGCGATGTCCGGAATTGTCGTGGCCGCGCCATTGGTAATGACGAATTGTTGCCGCGTTGCGGAGGCACTCGCAGTCAAGCCGCCCAGTGGCGTCACCGTGATGTAGTGCGTGCCGTCCGGCAACCCCGTGATCCGGAACGAACCGTCCGGTTGAATCGTCGGCGTGACGGTAATCAACTTACCGGAACCGTTCAAATCCACGGTAATCGTACCGGGCGAAATGTTGCGTTCGGTAGACTGCTTCACCCCGTCGCCGTTTACGTCCCGGTAGATTTTCCCGCTCACGGACCCCGGATAGCTTACGCCGACATCGAGGCCTTGATTAACATTCCCGGCGTTGGGGAAGTTCCCCGTGACGGCAATGGTCGTGGTCAGTTTGTTCGTGCCATCGGGCGTCACGAATTGGCTTCCTGCCGGGGCGACGACACTCACGGAGTGTATGCCAACGGGCACGTTGGCGAAAAGGTAAATGCCGTCGGCATTTGTCGTTGTTGTTTGGGCCGATTTGCCATCGCTGGCTGCATCGAGTGCCACCGTGATCCCGGACAATCCGGTGCTGCCGTTCTGCGACGCGGCGAGGTAAATCTTCCCGGTCAGCGCATTGGTCGGGCGTTCGCCGAAGTTCAAATTATCGACGGTGTTGCCGTTGGAAACGATCGCATTCGTGGTGTTCAACGAACTCGGCGTGTAGTTCACCGGGGAGTTAACGGTGATTTTACTGAAGCCGTCCGGCACGTTGGAAAACAAGAAAGTGCCGTTTACGCCCGAGGTCGTGTTGAAGTCCGTCGAGCCATCCCCGTGCAAGTCAAGGGCAACGTAAATACCGGGCAAACCCGGTTCATTGGCGTCTTGAACGTTGTTGCCGTTGAGGTCCGCGTAGATCGTGCCGGAGGCTTTGCCGTTGGGCCGGAGTGCGATGGATGTCACGGTGACATCGTTCGTGGTCACGGCAGCTTGAATGGTTGTGGAACCAAGCGCCGTGGTGCTGAGTGGCGGCACAACGAGAACGGTGTGTCTCCCCGTCGGGATGTTCGTGAAGGTGTAGGTTCCGTTGGCGTCCGTCGTTGTCGTGGCGTCAATGCGGCCTTCGGAATTGGTGTCCAATTGCACCGTCACGCCGGCCAACCCCGCTTCGCCAACATCTTGCACGCCGTTGCCGTTGCTGTCCGCATAGACCATGCCCGTCAGCGTCGCTGGCACGGAGCGATCTTCCAGCACCTGAACTTCGGGACGGGGAGAAGGTTTTGCACGACGAGCCATAAGAGCCGCTCCTGCCAAAACGAGCCAAACGCTCGGGACGGACGAAATCACCCACCAAAAATGGCGGTACAATCGCTACTATCGGCATAACACGAGCCGCGAATTCACACAAAATGTTCGGAATGACTCACGTTCCCCATCAGGAGTGTTGTTGACATCCTGGATGAGAAATAAAAATGTTTGCCACAGATGCAATAGCTGCTTATTTCTTGCGTTTCTTCTTGCGGTCTTCGGCTCGTTCCTTGGCTGATTTGCGTTTGCCGGTGTCGCCTTTGGTTTTGATGTTGTTCATCCCGTTGGGCAGGAACGCGCCGGCGTTGCCGAGGCCGGCCATCATCTTCATGCGTTGAATGATGCTCATGCTGGCCATTTGCTTCATCAAGCCACGCATCTGGTCGAACTGATGCAAGAATTGCTTCACTTCAGAGGGTTCAATGCCGGCACCCCCGGCGATTCGCTTTCGGCGGCTGTTGTCGATCGAGTCTGGGTCGAGCTTTTCTTTCCGGGTCATCGAGTCGATCATCCCGGTTACACGCTTGACCGCGTCTTCGGGATCGACATCTTTCGGGATCATGTCGCCGATGCCACCGGGCATCTTCTCGATCATGTCGCGCATACCACCAGCTTGGGCGATCATGCCGAATTGTTGGCGGAACTGTTCGAGGGTAAACGTCCCCTTCTCCAAAGCCGTTTGTTGTTTTTTGAGTTCCTCTTCGCCGATCTTCGATTGGATTTGTTGGATCTTTTCGACGATCCCCATCATGTCGCCTTGGCCGAGGATTCGCCCGGCCATCCGCTCGGGGACAAACTCTTCGAGCTTGTCCACTTTCTCCCCGACGCCGACAAACTTGATCGGCACTCCGGTGACGCCCTTGATCGAGAGCGCCGCCCCACCGCGTGCATCGCCATCGAGTTTCGTCAGGATGCAGGCGTTCAATTCCAGGGCGTCGTTAAACGCCTTGGCGACGTTGGCCGCTTCCTGGCCGATCATCGCATCGACGACGAGGTAGACTTCATCCGGCTTGACGAGCTTGTCGATTTGCTTCAGTTCGTTCATCAACTCGTCGTCGATCTGCAACCGCCCGGCGGTGTCGAGAATCACCGCGTCGCACAAGTTTTTCTTGGCTTCGGCGACCCCGTTACGGCAGACTTCAACCGGCGTGGTACGCTCGGTGTAAACCGGCACGCCGATTTGCGCCCCGAGGGTTTGCAACTGCTCGACGGCACCCGGACGTTGTAAGTCGGCGGCGACCAGCATCGGCCTGCGGCCCTGGCTTTTCAGCGTCACCGCGAGCTTGGCGGCGGTCGTCGTCTTCCCGGAGCCTTGCAACCCGCACAGCATCAGAATGACCGGGCGGTCACCGCGTTGTGGAATTTTGTGATCGACCGGCCCCATCAGGCCGCACAACTCTTCGTAAACGATTTTGACGATCTGTTCCGACGGATCGACCCGCGCCAGCACGTCCTGGCCGACCGCTTTTTCCTCGACCTTGGCAATGAAGTTCGTGACGACGGTGAAGTTCACATCCGCTTCGAGAAGCGCACGCCGCACTTCCCGTAACCCTTCCCGGATGTTGTCCGCTGACAGCCGCCCACGGCCCTTCAGTTTCTTGAGTGCGTCGCTCAGCCCGCGAGTGATCCCTTCAAACATGCTACGTCACCAGAGTCGAATCGGAGTTCATTCGGATGTTTAGAATAAATTAGTGTATTCACCGCAGTTGGACGAGAAAGGGTCAAATTATCGCTCATCGTGCTGACTTTCGCCACAGCAGCATCAGCGCCGCGAACGCAACCATCGGCGCGCAGCCGACGATGACGAGACCGACGCCGTAGGATTTCGTGGCTTGAATCTCCGCGCCGATGTAAATCTGAAACACGCTCGACGCCACCCACCCCGTTGCTGCCAATGCCCCGGAATAGATGCCCATCCGTTTCGCGGGTAACTCTTGGGCGAGTGCATAGTAGTACGGATGCAACCCGAGAATCCCCGCCCCGGCCAGCATTAGCAATATGACCGCGAGAGTTGAAGAACCCGACACTGGAACGATGGCGGCCAGCGCTGTCAGCCATGAAAACCCGAAGAACCCCAGTCGTCTCGCGGAGTCCACACTCCATCCGCGTCCGACGAGAACCGTCACCAAAATGCCCGCCAGCAGGCAGCCGATGTCCGCCGAGATGAAATAGCCCGACACACACAGCCGCGTCGTGGTGCTGGAAAAGCCGTAGGTGCTTTGCAAGTACAACGCCAACCACGCGCGGAGGAATTGCCAACTAATATTTAGGCAACTCACCACGATGGCCAGCACCAGAAGTTGACGCAGGAACGATGTGGGTGCGGACGGCGTTTCAACTGGTTCAACCGGATTCATCACACGGAAATCGTCTTTACGAATTAGCAGAGACCACAGTGGAACCCAGAGCAATCCGGCAACGCCGACCGACCAAAACACGAACTCCCAACCTACATGGAACTGCTGCACCAGTTCGATGTAAAGCGGCACAATGATCGCGCCGAGCGACGCCCCGCTTTGCAACAAGGCGTTGCCGAACGGTCGATCGCGTGCGGCCAGAATTTGGCGCACGGTAATCAGCGCACACGGCCAGTGCCCCGCTTCAAAAAAGCCGAGAATCACGCGACATATGACGAACCAACGAAACGGCCCGGCGCCGGGTTCGTCGTCCGCAAACTCGAAGTGGGACGTGATCGACGGTTGCCCGGCAAAGCCGGTGGCAATCCCCGCGAACGACCACCCCACCAACACGATCGGGTACAACAACCGCGGTCCGGTCCGATCGGCGACGAAGCCGAAGAACAGTGACCCGAACGCGAACGCGAACCCGAAGCAGCCTTCCAACAAGCCGATCCGCTTTTCGGCCAGTTGGTACTGCGTCTTCAATTCCGGCAACAGCACGGAGAGCGATTGGCGGTCCATGTAATTCAGGAACGTCGCCAATAAGAGTGCCCCGCACACCCACCACTTCCACGACGGCGAACGGGCTGATTGAGACGTGTTCATCCGTTCCAACTCCGCCCGTCCCACACGACAACCCGGTCGAGGAACTTCACCACGTCATCGGTGAAGACCGTGAACAGGTTCTCACCCTTTTCTGCCGTGGCCAATCGGGGATTGCCGATGTGCCCCGGCACGGTGCGGTCCTTCGTAATCCAACCGCGTGAAGCCGGTTCAAACGGGTTGCCAAATTCAACGTGTTCGAGCTTGGATAAATCGCCGACGAGGTGCGGTGCGAGGCGCATCATCATCGACGTTTCCCACTCGCACGCATGACCCATGTGCTGTTGCTTGATGCCGGGATTCACGAGATGCGGTTGACCGCCGAGGCTCCAGTACGTGGCAAACAGCAGCAACAAATCCGCCCGATCCCGGTACCGCTGTCGCGCTTCAAACACCGCTTGCTTGCCCGGAACGTCGTTTCCCCCGTGCCCGTTCAGGAACACGATCCGCTTGAATCCGTGCATCACGAAGTTATCAATCATGCCGTTTAGCATGTCGAGATAAACACGCGGCGGCGCGGAAAGGGTACCGGCGAAATCCAGGTGATGATCGGAATTGCCCAGCCACTGAAGCGGCGCGAACAACACCTTGTCCGCCAGTGGAATCGTTGCCCGCCGGACCACTTCCCCCAGCAACAGGCTATCCGTAAACAACGGCATGTGATGCCCGTGCTGCTCCAACGCCGCAACCGGGAACACGACCGGCGTGTTTTTGTCGAGGGCCTGAATCTGCGGCCAAGTCACATCAGCAAGTTGCATAACGAAGCCCAGAAGTTGTGCGGCGCCAACGGACCGACAGTCTA
>JAYSXU010000816.1:0-8116 GCA_043716965.1 Fimbriiglobus sp. | reverse complement strand
ATTGAGGCCCCCCGTAGCGAATACTTCGGTTCCGACGAACCGGCACTTTGGGTAAACAAACCGCCTGTATCGCGCAAATTGGATGCGCAAACCCAATTTGAACTCTGACCACACGATTCCCGCCACAGCGATTTCCTTTATCAGCATAAAGGGTCCATGATAGTAACCAGGATCGCATAGGCAGACAACCGGAGCCAACTATCGGACCCGGACCCATTAGGATGAGGCACCAATGTCGCTAGTCACAATTTCCCGCACACCGAAGTCCGGTGAATCCCATAAGCCGGATGCGTCATTCCGACTCCGGATGGAACGTCTGGAAGATCGGTACAACCCGGCAGCCACACTGGTGTCGAGTACCAGCGCGTTCGACGGGGCAAATGCCGCCGTTCAAGTTTTGTCAACCAGTGACGACGGCCAACAAATTCTCGTGCAAAGCACTGCAACGAACCTGATTCCTGGGCAAGTCGATGTCCCCGGCACCAACGACCTCTTCTACTTCAACTTCACCAACGGTCAACGGTCGTTAGTATCCGCCGCCGCCCCGAGTGCGCAACTCAACGTCTTACAGGGAACGAAAGCCATTGGGGCGGAAATCTCCACGCCCGGTATTCTGTTGAAAGCCGTCATTAGTGGCGATGGCTCCACGGTGGCGTTCACCAGTGCGGCAAACGCCCAACAATACGACCGGTCTTTGTTCACTGCGAACGACGACGGCGGACTCGACATCTTCGCCTGGAATGCAAACACCCAAGCGACAAAGCTCGTCAGTCGGGATACGCCGGGCTTCGCCTTGGGTGGCTTTGCCAACGTCTCAAACCCGGCCATCAGCCGCGACGGCAGCACCGTCTCGTTCATCTCAGATGCCGTCGCTTTCAACCGTTATGACAATAAGTATAAGGCGGGATCCAAGGGCAGTTCGATTGATCCTGGACCATTCGGACCCAACTTGTATTCCGCGATCGTCGGGCAAGTCCCTCGATTGGTCACCTACTACTTCACAACCTTCAACACACTCGATCCGACCGCCACAGGGGGCAGCTTTTTCGTCCCATTCGGTGACATCACCGTTGACCCACTTGGTCGGTACATGAGTGCTGAAGGGTTGTCCTATGCCGTGCTCAGTGGTGGTGCCCAGCAACGGTTTTTCGGCGCTGGTACGAATATAACCGTGACGGGGAAGGATGCGTACCGCTTCACCTTCGCAGGCGTGGGCTTGAACCCACCCGGAACGTTGAACTTCGACGTGGTCTCGACAACGCTGGATGGCAACCTAGTCGGGTTCGGCACGGGCGGCAATTTCACGTTCGATCCGATTACGGGTCTGTTCACGTTCGATCAACAAAGTTTCGGCAGCGTCTCGAACGTGATTATTGCCCGAGACCGCTCCGACATTTTGCTGTACACCGTCGCCACAAAGGAAGTCACACTCACGAGCACGGTGACCGACTTTACGACCTTCCCGTTCACCACAAAAACGGTGACGACTGTCGTCTCGGGGAACATCGTTCCGGGCTACGTGAACAACAACGGCGGCAAGGACGAAGTGTACCTCGCGGTCCGCAATGACGCGATTGCATCGACTTCAACCTATTCCAGCGTGCTGGTTTCTTCCAAAGATGGCATGAACGGTGCGAACGGGACGCTCGACCTGACGCCCGGCGGCTTGCAGTTCTCCGCCGACGCGCGGTTCGTGACGTACACCTCCAACGCCACGGACATCGTCACCGGTCTAGTTGACCTCAACAAATCCGCCGACATTTACCAGTACGATCGCATTAGCCCCGGCGTTAAAAACAGGGCGATCAGCGTAACGGCGGCCAACCCGAATCGGACCGGCTTGGGGGCGTCTCGCTTCCCGTCCGTCACCGCGGACGGCTTGACAATCGCGTTCCAATCGGACGCCACCGACCTGACCAACAAGCCGGACAAGAACGGCTTGCCGGACGTGTATGTGCGAGATGTTACGCGGAACTCCACGGCGCTGGCCAGTGCCGTACCAGGGAACTTCAATTCCTCGAATGGTTCGTCAACGTCACCCGTTATTGGGGGGACCAGTCAAACGGGTCGGCTGTATTTCACCAGCACCTCGACCGACTTGGACCGCAATTCTAAGCTCAACGGAACGATTCAGGTCTTCAAAGCGCAAACGCCGTTGGTGTTTAACAACTCGTCACGCAACTTGGCGTATTCCGGCGGTACGGATGGCTTTGTTTCCATCGGGACGCTGGACCTGGATGGCAACGTGATTGCCGGCACGAAGTTCCAACCCTACGCGGGTTACACCGGAGACCTCCGCGTTGCTTCGGCGGACACGACTGGGGACGGCGTCCCTGACATCATCGTCGGTGCCGGTCCGGGTGGCGGCCCCCGTGTGACAATTATCGACGGCTTCAACGGTCGCGTGGTGGACGATTTCTTTGCGTTTGAATCCACGTTCACGGGCGGGGTTTATGTCGCGGCGGGTGACTTCAACGGGGACGGCCGCAGTGAATTGATTGTCGGTGCCGGTGAATCAGGCGGGCCACGTGTCCAGGTGTACAACACGACCACGCGGGCGCTGATCCTCGACAACTTCGCCTACGAATCCAGCAGCCGCACCGGGGTCCACGTGACCGCCGGGGATTTCAACGGTGACGGCAAACAAGAATTGATTATCTCCCCTGGTCTGGGCGGCGGCCCTCGGGTTCGGATCTTTGACGGCAACAACGTCAGTAAGCTGAACGTCCTGGCGGACTTCTTCGCCTACGACTCTTCGCAACGGGGCGGCGTGTACATCTCCGCCGGGGACTTCAACAACGACGGCCGCGCGGACATCGTGGTCGGCACGGGACCGGGCGTCACCAGCACGGTGCGGGTATTTAACGCCGCGAACCTGATCCTCCGTGACCCGAACGTGGCGATTACGTTCCTGGATTATCAACCCTTCGGCGTGGACAACACCGACGGCGCCCGTGCGGTCCTACGGGACATTCAAGCCGGTAATAACGCGGACGTCGTGGTCTCGACGGCCTCGGCGTTCCCGCTCATTAAGACCTTCTCGGGGAACACGTTCGGTGACACAGGCACAGCCCCTGCCCCGCTGAAGGACTTCGTGCCGTTTAACTCGACGTTTAGTGACTTCGGCGCCTGGGTCGGGTAATTGACAAACGCAGGCCATGCAGCGCGAGCCGTGCGGGACAATCCCCGTTCGGCTCGCGTTGTTTTGGGTCGGTATGAAGTCATTGCTTGTTAGCCCGACGTGCGCGTTTTGTCGTTGTGCGCTCCTTTACAACGCATGGACCTACCGCATCAGACCGAGTGTGAAGTTGGACCGCTCATTTCGTAGAAGGCCCTGAGCCTGTGCCGCCAACTCCCCCCCCCATCAGCAAGAAGCAGCGTTGTCATCACACAGTTCGCACCACTATTGATGAAAGAACACTCTGTTGCTGCGGTAAATCAGGGTGACACTGCCACAGTCAACCCCGCCCCGTAAGCTCTTCCGTTGTGTCGATGCAACCTCTGCCCCGGAGCACGATCGTGCTGCTTTTTGCTGACGCTACGCTGGATACGACGGCTGCCGCGCAAGCACTTGCCAAGTTACATGTCGAAGAATTGCTGTTGCCGGTTCTGGTGCAACTCGCGTTGATTATCGCCGTGGCACGGGTTGCGGGTGTACTGGCCCGGAAGGTGGGTCAACCAACGGTCGTCGGCGAGGTCGTGGCGGGCTTGTTGCTCGGCCCGTCACTTCTGGGTTGTTTGTTGCCGGGCGTTTCGATGCTGTTGTTTAAACCGCATTTCGAGGGCGTACCGGATGTCTTGTCGCAAGCCGCGTTCCCGAAGGTTTTTCAAGTCTTGTCGCAAATCGGGTTGATTTTCCTACTGTTCCTCATCGGGTTGGAGTTCGAGTTCGGGCACCTCAAAACCGAGGGCAAGGCGGCACTGGCGGTGTCGATTTGTGGCATCGTTTTGCCGTTTGGGATGGGTGCGTTGATGGCGCCGGTCATTCACCCGCACCTCGAAGCCCACCCCGTTGCGGGCATCGTCCCGTTGTTCGGGCTAACCCTGTTCCTGGGCGTTGCCATGTCGATCACGGCGATCCCCGTACTCGGTCGGATCATGATCGAACTGGGGATCAACCGGACGAAACTCGGCTCAATTGTGATTACGGCGGCGGCAATCGGCGACGCGGTGGGATGGATCATGTTGCCTACTGTGGGCGCGTTGTCGAAGGCCGCGTTCAACCCCGTCGCAGCCGGGGTGATGATCGGGCAGACTGTTCTGTTCGCAACCGCGATGATTTTTGTCGTTCGACCACTTATGAGTCGCTACTTCGCGTGGCTGGCCAAGCAATCCGGCGAACCACTGAGCACCGTTGCCCTCACGGTGTTGTTGGTTGCGATCCTCCTTGCCGCGATCACCACCAACCTCATCGGCATCTTTGCGATCTTCGGCCCGTTTCTTCTCGGGGCGATTCTGTCCGATCAGCACGAGTTTCGGGACGCCGTCACGAGCCGGATGCGGGACATCGTGACCACGTTTTTCGTGCCGATTTTCTTTACCTACACGGGCCTTCGTACCGAAATCAGTAGTGTGTCCGGTGTCACGATGTGGTTAATCATGGGCGCCGTAATTGCGACGGGAATCATCGGTAAGATTGGCGGCTGTGCGGTTGCGGCACGATTGACCGGGTACCAATGGCGCGAGTCCGCAATTATCGGTGCGATGATGAACACACGCGGGCTGATGGAGTTGATCGTCATCAACGTCGGCTACGATCTGGGCGTGATCCCCAAGAGCCTGTTCTGTATGTTGGTTCTGATGGCGGTTGTGACAACGATCATGACCACACCGCTGTTGCTGGTGCTCCGTCGCGGAACCGAAATCGAAGACCCGATTGCCCGAAGTGGGTTTTTAGGCACACGACTGACATAGCGCTGTCACTCACAAAGAGATCACCACGACATGCCCACCTTTCCGGATCGTTTGGCGGATGCAATTCGGCGTAACGGGCCGCTGTGTGTCGGGATCGACCCGCGTTGGGAATCGTTGCCGTCCGCCATCATCAACCGTCATTCGGACACCGGCTTCACGGGGATCGCAGAGGCGTTTGAAGAGTTTTCGTTGCGGGTGTTGGAGTTGGTTCAACCCTACGCCAGCGTGATTAAGCCGCAATCGGCGTTTTTTGAACTCGTCGGACCAGACGGGATGCGGGCGATGACGCGCGTGCTGAAACGTGCCATGCAGATGGGGTTCGTCACCATTCTTGACGCCAAACGCGGCGACATCGCCAGCACCGCAACAGCCTACGCGGACGCGGCGTTTGGCGGGATGACCGGACCATGCGGCGTTATTCCCGTTTGGAACGCCGATTCGCTCACGGTGAACCCGTATCTGGGTGCCGACGCGGTCGAACCGTTCATCACGTCCGCCGTCAAAACCGATCGTGGTCTATTCGTCCTGGTCCGCACCAGCAATCCCGGTGGTGGCCTGTTTCAAAATCTGGTATGCGATGGGCGACCACTGTACCGCCATGTCGCGGAAGCCGTGGCGAAGTGGAACGAACCGACGTTGGGTGATTGTGGTCTCGGGGCAGTGGGTGCTGTGGTTGGCGCGACCCACCCACGGGAGCTTGCCGAGTTGCGGACGGCGCTCCCGAACGTCTGGTTCCTGGTGCCAGGTTACGGCGCCCAAGGTGGCACTGCTGCCGATGTGAAACCGGCATTTCGTGCCGATGGCTTAGGGGCTGTTGTCAACAGTAGCCGTGGTATCACGTTTCCGTTTCACCGCGACGATCCGAAATGGGAAGCGAAAATCATTGACGCTGCCAAGCGTGCGAACTCCGAACTGCAAAACTAACCACGAATCACACGAATCGGACGAATAAATCCTGAGCCATCTCTTTCTGTTCGGATTCGTCCGATTCGTGTGATTCGTGGTGGAAAATCAATCGTTAGCTTCGCGGAAAATCCGCTCGAACTGGCCGGCAATTCCGCGAAAGACTTCGATCAGACCCGGATCGAAGTGGCCGGGGGAGCGTTCTAGCATCTGTTCGCAAGCGGCTTGATGGGAAAACGCGGGTTTGTAAACACGCCGCGACCGCAGCGCATCGTAAACGTCGCCAATCGCAACCAACCGTGCTGACAGTGGAATGGATTCACCGGACAGCCGATCCGGGTAACCGGTGCCGTCCCAGCGCTCGTGGTGATGGCGGGCGATTTCGATTGCGGTGTGAAAGAACCCGGTTGCGAACGGGTACTGTGCCGAAACCTCTGTCAATGTGTCCGATCCAATTGTGGTGTGGGCTTGCATCAGCACTTTTTCTTCAAACGTCAACTGCCCCGGTTTGTTCAACACGTGGTCCGGGACGGCGACTTTCCCGATATCATGCAGCGGGGCCGCAGTTTCGATCGACTGCACATAGACCGGGTCGAGTCGTCCGCGAAACGACGGAACGCTTGACGCCGCTTCGGCCAACACCCGGCAATACCGTTGAAGCCGCAACAAGTGCGGACCCGTTTCGGTCGAACGCTGTTCGACCAGCTTCGCCATCGCCAGCACCATCGCACCGCGAGCGTGAATGAGTTCGCTGTCCCGCAAGTTCAACGCTCGCTCCAGGTCCGCGTTCGACGACGCCAGTTGCTTGCTGAGCAAATCCGAGCGGTCTTGGGCGTCCTTGAGCCGTAACGCCGATTTGACCCGCGCCCGGAGTTGCACGACGCTGAACGGCTTCGTGAGGTAATCATCGGCCCCGGAAGCCAGAAGTCGGGACAGATCGTCCCCCGAACTCCGCCCGGACAGCATAATCACTTTCAGGTGCGGGGCCGGTGGGGATTGCCGAATTTTGCGTAACACGTGTTCGCCGTTCAACCCTGGTAAGTCCATGTCTAACAAAACCAAATCGAACGGCGTCGCCAAGGCACGAGTCACCGCATCGGGTCCGGTTTCCACTTCTTCGCATGTCATGGGTTCTTGTTGCAAGGCGAGTCGGCAGACGCGGCGAACGGGTTCTTCATCATCAACGATCAATACCCGGTAGGTGCGGGCGTGCTTGTCCGAATGCCCTGCGGGGATCGGGAGTTGGGCAACGGCTGCGCTCGCGGGGAAACGGTTGGAAAGCGGGCCGCTTAAATCCAGTTTGGGAATGCCTTGACTCGGGGTGTACGACTTGGGGGTCGTCTGGGTCCACCCGAGGTAGGGGGAGAGTTCACGCATCGCATCGGCGGCGGATTTGGTTCGGCTTTCGAGATTCAACGCCATCATGTGACTGAGAACTGCATCCAGACCTTTCGGAATGTCCGTCCGGAAGTCGGCAAGCGACGGCGGCTTGTTCGCCGTCATCGCACCGCTCGGCGGGACGAACGGGTCTTGCCCGGTCAACGCGAAATACAGCGTGGCGCCGAGACCGAAAATGTCCGCCCGGTCATCGACATCACGCGGGTTCAGGGCCTGTTCCGGTGCCATGTACCCGATCGTTCCCAGTCTGGCACCCTCTTGCGTGAGGCGGTCATCGGGTGTCGGCAATCGGGCAATGCCGAAGTCGAGTAGTTTCGCCTGGCCGTCCGGGGTGACGATGATGTTCGAGGGCTTGATGTCCCGGTGGATGAGTCCGTTGCGATGCGATTCGGTCAGGGCGTCGGCAATTTGGTGGGCGAGTTGACAGGCACGGGGAACGGAAAGTGGCCCTTCTTGGGTGACCAAATCATCCAGGTTCCGACCGGGGACGTATTCCATCACGAGGTACGGGACCGCTTGCCCGTCGGGTCCGGCGTGGGGTTCTTCCCCCGCGTCGATGGCGGTCACGATGTTCGGATGGCGCAATGTCGCAACGGCGCGAATCTCGACGAAGAATCGCTCAATGCTGCGGCGGTTTTTGACCCCATCAACGAACAGCGCTTTAATCGCAGCCGGTGTTCGCAACTTTTGGTGTTCAACCCGGAACACGACGCCCATTCCGCCGGAGCCGATTTTTTCCAGGACGCGGAAGTTCCCCAGGATCAACCCGTTCACGACACCCGCCCGGACCCTCCCGGCTTGGTACGGTGTCAGCAGCCGACGGGCAATGAGCGCTTCCGATAACTGACTCAACTCACGACAGGCCGTGATCGACTCTCGATCCGCGACCGTGAGACCGTCC
>JAYSXU010000815.1:0-8125 GCA_043716965.1 Fimbriiglobus sp. | reverse complement strand
CTTACGCAGCCGGTTCGCCGGGAAAGTCGCAATCCACAATCATCATCGGGGGTGGCCTAGCGGGGCTGGCTGCTGCCGTGGCGCTTTCGCAACAGGGCGTGCGGGTGACGGTGTTGGAATCGCGGCAACGGTTGGGCGGGCGGGCGGGGTCGTTCGTCGATGCCACGACTGGCCAACTGGTCGATGCGTGCCAGCACGTCAGCATGGGATGTTGCACGAACCTAGCCCACTTTTGTCGCACCGTCGGCGTCGATCATCTTCTGGAACCGCAACCCACGCTTTACTTCATGACGCCAGATGCACGGGTCAGTCGGTTCAAGTCGGACCCGTGGCCCGCACCGTTTCACTTGGGTCGCGCGCTGGCCTCCGCCCATTACTTGACGATGGCCGAAAAACTGCGTGTCGGTTACGGCTTATTGATGATGCTCCGCGAACCCGAAAGTGCCGACCCGCCGCTTCTCCCGTGGTTACTGCGGCACAAGCAAACGCCCCGAACGATCGACCGCTTCTGGGGTGTGGTGCTGACGAGTGCGTTGAACGAAACCGTCGAGCGGGTCGGGTTGAAGTATGCCTGCAAGGTGTTCCGCGACGGGTTCATTCGCCACCGCGACGGCTTCGTGGTTGAAGTGCCCAGCGTGCCGTTGGGCCGGTTGTACGGCGATGAATTGCGGGCGTGGCTGACTGCCAACGGGGTGACAGTCCGCGAGAACGCCGGCGTGAAACAGCTTGGGACAAGCGAGAATGGTACGATTTCTCATTTGCTGCTCCGCGATGGTTCAACGACCAGTGCGGACCATTACGTCCTCGCGGTGCCGTTCGACCGGGTGACGGACTTGCTGCCCGCAAGGCTTACGGCCCTGCCGTACTTTGCGAACGCCAACCGGCTGTCACCGTCGCCGATTACGAGCGTACACCTTTGGTTCGATCGACCGATCATGAACTTGCCCCACGTTGTGCTGGTGGATTGTCTCGGGCAATGGGTGTTCAATCGCGGCGAGGTAGCGCCGGGTGAACACTATGTGCAAGTGGTCGTGAGTGCCGCCCGTCCGCTGCGTAACTTGGGGCGTGAAGAAATTCAACGGCAAATCACAGACGAACTCCGACGGCTTTTCCCGGATGGGCAATCCGCAAGACTTCTTCGCGCGAAAGTGATTACCGAACACACTGCCACATTCAGCGCCGTGCCGGGTGTTGATGACTTTCGACCGCACCAAGTTTCCCCCGTGGCGAATCTCGTCGTTGCCGGTGATTGGACGCAAACCGGCTGGCCCGCGACAATGGAAGGCGCCGTCCGCAGTGGCTACCTCGCCGCTGAAGCGATCCTCGCCAAGCTCGGCACCCCGATGCGACTGGTTCAGCCAGAGTTAGGGCAAACGGTTTAAGGCTGACGGGGGTGCAACTCATGACTCTGGGCTTAAGAAAAGCGCATTCACCCCGGTGCCGCAGCGGCACTGAGGTAAAAACTGCTGTCCGAGGCCCAGAGAATTTAGTTGCACCCACCGTTTGTGACGCGCACCCACTGGCGACCTGTCGGCGAAATCGTAATTGAGTCTACATGATTCACTCCACGGCAGTTGTGTTCCCGTTCGACACTTTCGGCAATGCCGGCACCAGCGCGGGGGCACAGCTTCTCGGGGACGTGCTGCAAGAAGCCTTGGAGGACACCGCCGACGAACCCCGTCGGACCCGCCCGCACAGCTACGCGGAATCGTTAGACATTGAAGACGTGTCGTTTGAAACGATGGAGCAACTCGCCGCGTGGCGAACGACGGGTCGGGCGCTGGTGCGGCCGATGCTGGCCGACGGGGAGTTCGTGTTGTGGCTGGCGGGCAATCACCTCGGCGTGCTGCCGGTGTACGAGGAACTCGGTGCCGACACCCTCGTGATTCAGTTCGATGCGCACTTGGATTGTTACGACCTGCACGACACCACGCCGACACTTTCACATGGCAACTTCCTGTTGCACGCCGAGACGCCGTTGCCACGCATCGTGAACCTTGGCCACCGCGACTTGTTCCTGTTGCCAACCGAAGTCAAACAGACCTTCACTGAGGCGTATTCTGCGGAAGCCGTGGCCACGGACTTCCCGAACGTCCTGGCGGCAATCCAGAAGCACGCGAAGAAAGCGAAACGGATTTGGATCGACCTCGACGTGGATGCCCTCGACCCAACCTTTGCCCCCGCAGTCCATCAACCCATGCCGTTCGGCCTGACCCCAATGCACCTTCTCGCCGTCATCGCGGCGGTCTGGTCCCCGAAGGTGGTCGGCGTTTCAATCAGCGAGTACGACCCCGGTCGAGACGTGCGCGACACCACGTTAAACCTGCTAGGATGGTTACTGGAACACATCTTGTTGAAGCGACACGAACAGTAATCCCTTCACTCGGTGGCGGGATTGAACTTCGGGATTTCACCGAACGCGATGCGGGTCGGGGCGGTGTCTTCGGAGCCGATCAGCGTGCCGAAGTGAATCGACTGCTTGCCGAACGTCCGGTTCACTTGGTCCATCACGTGGCACAGCGTCGTCACTTGGCGGTCGTGTTCAAACAACGACGGCGTGGCCGCCGACGTGGGCACCAGATTCGTCAGGACCATCGACACTTTGAGCGGCGTGCGGTCCTGCGGGCGGTGTTCCCACAAGTCGATGAAGGCACGCAACAGGTTCAGCGTGTCCTGGCAACGCGGCACGTGGGTGCGGACTTCCCACCGGGCACCGTCTTCGTACCGCACGCTAATCGTGAGCGTGTCCGTCCAGTAGTCGATGCTGCGCATTCGGGCTGCGGCTTTGTGAATCAGCTTGATGAAGACGCCACGGGTGCCGATGTCGTTGCGTAAATCGGGCGGCAACACGTGCGAGTGGCCGAGCGTCTTGCGTTTCGTCGGCTTCTCGTAAACCTCGTCGCCCCGCAACAAGTGGAACCACCGTTCGCCGTGGATTTTGCTGCCCCACACTTGCGACAACTGCTTGACAGTGAGCGAATAAAGTTGCTGCACGGTGAAGACGTTGTACAGGTTGAACCGCTTCTCCATGCGGGGGCCGATGCCGGGAAAGTCCGTGATTTTCAGGCAATACATCCGCGTGGGGAGTTCCTCGGTGTGAATGATCGTGAGGCCGTCCGGCTTCTGCATGTCCCCAGCCACTTTCGCCATCATGCCGTTCGGCGCCACGCCAATCGAACAGCGCAGGTACTCGCCCACGCGGGCACGAATTTCCAGTTTGATGTGGTGGGCGATCTTCGTCGCCTTCGCCGTGGTCCGTTCGTCCCCGATCAGTTTGCAGGCCATTTCGTCGATCGACATGATCTTGGCAACTGGAATGCACTGCCCCACGGCTTTGACAATTTTTTCGTGAACCTCGACGTAGCGATCATGCCGCCCGGTGCGGAACACAATTCCCGGACACAGCCCGCGCGCCTGCCAAACCGGGGTGCCAGTCTTCACGCCCCGCGCTTTCGCTTCATAGCTGGCGGCCAAACAGCACGTCGTCTCCGCCTGCATCGGCACCACCGCGATCGGCTTACCGCGCAACTCCGGGAAGTCCTGTTGTTCGACCGACGCAAAGTACGCATTCATGTCCACAAACAGGTAGCGAAGCGGCATGTGCGTAGCCTCAGAGAGTGAGTGTAATTTCGTACACATCAAATGGGATAACTGATTCTTTGTTCACTATCAATAACCGACTGGGAAAATTGACGAAAGAAGTGGGTATCCGGGGGTGGGGTTATGCTGGGCCGATCGGAAGCAGTGCCTGGGGTTAAGCGCACCGACACCCAGGCTAATGGCTGGCATCCCTGCCGGATTCCTCGAGTTGGTTTAATCCCGACGGGATTTCAGCCGTGTCGGGGGCAGCATCTCTATACCTGACGGAACGAACTTCCGTGAGGGATTGACCGATGCGACTCCGTGGGAAATCCGCACTCATCACCGGCAGTAGCCGGGGTATTGGACTGGCGATCAGTAACGCGATGGCGGCAGAAGGGGCACAGGTTGTGTTGACTTCCGAAGCCCCGTTGGAGACGTGCGATGAGGTTCAAAAGCTACTGACGAAGTACCCGGATTCAACGCACTACACGCAAAGTGATCTCACCCAAGACGGTGCGGCAGACGAGTTGGTGAACAGAGCGCACTCGAAGCTGGGCCGGATAGATGTGCTGGTGAACAACCTGGGGACGTTCCGAGAACCGCCGCTGTTGCAGCTCACCCGACGTGACTTCGATTTTCTCTTTCACATCAACGTCTGGTCGGCGATTGCGATGACGCAAGCGGTCGTCAAGCACGCGGCGGGACAGGGCGGGCGGATTTTGTTCACGACATCGCTGAACGGTTCGCGGTCGGAACCGGCGCACACACTTTACGACGCCAGCAAGGGTGCCATTAACGCCCTCACACGGCAACTCGCCATCGAACTCGCGCCACTCGGGTTCACTACTGCGGCAGTGGCGCCGGGACTTGTGGAGACACCGCTCACGGACTTCGGGATGCGTTCCGACCCGGCGGCGCGGGCCGCGATTATTGAGCAAATCCCGATTCGCAAAATTGCGACGGTCGAAGATGTTGCGGGGTGGTTTGTGTTCCTGGCATCGGATGCGGCCAGCTATGCGACGGGCATTGTGATCCCCGTCGATGGCGGTTTGGACGCCCAACAGATGGCCCTGCGACCCATCACCGCGAACGAACGGCAGCCGTGAGCGGTGTTGGCACCACAAGCAAATCCCGTTCGGCAGAAGCCCGATTGCGTTTCGCATAGGTTTGCAGGATGGCATCGCTAATGAAGATGACCACTGCCACCCACACGCAGCCCATTGCCACCCACTGCGCCGGATCCATCACTTCGCCGTTCCAATACAGCGCAACGAGAAACTGCATCGTCGGTGAAAAGAACTGAATGAAGCTGATCGTCAACAACGGCAATCGGCGGATCGACAACGTGAATGCCAACAGCGGCACGACGGTGATGACGCCCGACATCACCAACAACCCATTCAAATTGGCATCACGTCCGAAATGAAGTTCGTTGTTCACACCCAACCACGTCAGCCACCCGAGTGACAACGGGAGCAACAGCAGCGTCTCGACAGTCAGCCCGACGAAACTTTCCACCGCGACCAGTTTGCGGACCAACGTGTAAAAGCCGAACAACACCGGCAACAGAATCGCAATCCACCCGGCCCCGATCGTAACCATCGGAACGGCCACGCCGATCGCCACCATTGCGAGTGCGGGGTAGTGGGCCGGCCGCAACTTTTCTTTGAGGAATATCGTGGCCAGAAATGCATTCACCAGCGGCATCATGTAGTAGCCAAGGCTCGACTCCGCCACCCGCCCGGTGACCGTGGCGTAAATGTACAGCAACCAGTTCGCCGCAAGTAACACGGCACTGAGCAGCAGTGTCAGCACCAATTTCCGGGACTTCAACACCCGAAACAGTTCGCCCCAACCACCGATTAGCAGCATCACGCCTGTCAACAAGCCCATCGACCACACGATGCGGTGTGCGAGAATTTCGAGCGGCGGAACGTCTTTAATCTGGCGGAAGTATAGTGGGACGAGGCCCCACCAGGTGTACGCGATCAGGCCAAAAATCAAACCACTTCGGGACAGCGTACCAGACGGATCGGCCACGAAAACACCCCTGCTACTTGCTGATTCGACGGATCTGAATTCTCTGAGCCGTGACACGGCTCAGAGAATTCAGGTTCACCCAAAACATTCTGCACCCTACCCGGTGGCTAACCGTTCATTGGTAGTCTTTCTACGCTGACTGGAACACGATTCACCCTCTTCTGGACGACTTTATGCTTCCCGAAACGGTCTTGCAATTCGGCTCCGGCCGGTTCCTTCGCGCCTTCGCGGACCTGTTCATTCACCAAGGCAACACGCAAGGCCAGAACATTGGCCGCGTGGTCGTGGTGCAGTCCACCGGCGACGGTCGGGCCGACGGGTTGAACAAGCAAGGTGGCAAATATCACGTCGTGATTCGGGGTTACGAGAATGGACAAGTCGTGGATCGGGTCGAAGAGTGCAGCAGCATTAGCCGGGCGATTCATGCCGGAACACAGTGGAATGAAGTGCTGAAGCTGGCCACGTCCCCGCAATTGCACACCGTGCTGTCCAACACGACCGAAGCCGGTTACACGTTGGACATGGAAGACGCGCCGACGGATGCCGTCCCCCGCTCGTTCCCGGCAAAATTGCTCGCCGTTCTGAAGGCCCGCTACGAAACTACGCTTTCCGGCCTGACGATTATTCCGTGCGAACTGATCGAAGGCAACGCCAAGATGCTGCGTGAAAAGCTCATTGGACTCGCTTCCAACTGGAGGTATTCACCTGACTTCTTGAAGTGGATCAACGACGAATGCGTCTGGCTCCACACGCTGGTCGATCGGATCGTGACCGGCACCCCGAAGGAACACCCGTTGCTCGCAACCGACCCGATGGTGATCGTTGCGGAGCCGTTCGCGCTGTTTGCGCTCGAAGACCATCCCCGTTCGGCGTTCAAACTGCAACACCCCGCAATCACCCGTGCCCCGAACGTCGAACCGTACTTTTTACGCAAAGTGCGGATTTTGAACGCCGCACACACCGCATTGCTAATACGCGCTGTCCCAAAGGGCTTCACGATCGTGCGGGATGCGGTGAACGATCCGGAACTCGGGGCATGGCTGACGAAACTATTGGCCGAAGAAATTGTGCCGACGCTCGAAGGCCGGGTGGAAGGCCCCTCCCGGTTCGCGGAGCAAACCCTGGAGCGGTTCAAGAACCCGTTCCTCGATCACAAGTTTTCCGACATCATTTTGCACCACGAAAGCAAGATGAACGTGCGGCTCATCCCGACGCGGGATGAGTTCACCAGTAAGTTTGGGCGACCGCCGGCGCTGTTGAGTCGTGTGATTGAAGAGGGGTTGCAACAGTTGAAGTGAGGTAGTCAAAGCCCAGCAATGATCATTGCTGGGCTTTCTTGGGTTTATTGACTCTCAATTTCCTCTCCTTCAATTCGGTAAAAGTACACCGCGACAACCTGGGTGGTCAGGGCGCCGAACGTATGCCAGAGCCAGTGGGTGCCCATCGGCAGGTCACTCATGCCGGTGCTGTCGATTAGCCGACAGAACCACGCGATGGCGAAGCAACCCAGGCCGGTGCCAACGTAAACTGCATGGCGAAACCGCGTGCGGATGAGGACGACCACCATCGGGATCACGATTAATGCGGCGAGTGAGGCGTAGGATAAATTGACCCGGAGGTTGCGGTTGTCTGACTGGATGAAGCGGAACAACACGCCGTTCAGCACGAGGTACACCACCAAAAGTCCGACCGAGACGACCAGCACTTTTTTCAGCCCGACCGACTTGCCAAGCCGAATCGTTAAATAGACCGAGCCGCCGATCCCGATGAGAGAAATCGGGATGACATCGAGCAAAAAGTAAGCCATCTGGGTGCGGGTCGCGTGGTAGAGCGTGCCGCCAATTCCGCCGGCGAGCAGGATTGGTAGGCAGCACGTAATGAACGGGTATTTGGCAAACCGGCCCCAAAGTTTCCACACCCACCACACCACGATGCCGATGAACAGCGCTGCCGTGACACTATTCCAGGGTTCCGCGACGGCCGCAGCATCCGGAGCATACGGGTTCGCCGGAGTTTCGGCATACCGAGGGCCGCCATCGGGCAAGCGGTTCTGCCAATCAACCGGCCCCGATTGGATGAAGAAATAATCGGCTTGGGTGGGGGGACTGGTCATTTCGGGTTCAGGTGGCATATCATCCCCGTGAGCAATTGAACGCAGTGGATACCGCGACGTATCCTAGGCAGAAATGGTAGCGAGGGAGTGCGGAGTTTTCGTGAGGTTGGAAAAAAGATTTCGCAGCCGCTTGACGCACCGGAAACCGAGTCCTAAAGAAGCGCCACGAAACGATTCGGGCGTTGAATTTGCCGAGAACAAAACACGGGTTGAAACGGTCGAACCCGGTGCGTATGACGGATGAAACAACGGTTCGCAGTGTCTCATTCACAACTTGACTTTAACACCCCGTTGGCTGCTTTTCAGCAACGGGTCGTTGATGAAACTGGAGTTTACTCCGGTGGAAACCGATAGCTTGGGAAACCCCACCACCGGTCCCGTGTCTAAAAG
>JAYSXU010000814.1:0-2755 GCA_043716965.1 Fimbriiglobus sp. | reverse complement strand
CGGTCGATCAAAACGAACAGCTCACAGCGGTTGTGGATCACGTCTCGATGTCCCCCCAGGATTCGCAATCGGATCCGATACGTTTGGCTCAGGAATCGTTAACCAACACGCCGGCACCGATTTGGCAAACCCCGGCGGTTGCAGGGCTGTTAGCGGGCCGCTATCGGATGAAACGCCCCATTGCCGTCGGCGGCATGGGTGAAGTTCACGAAGCCGAACAGATCACGCCGGTTCGGCGGCGGGTGGCGATCAAGTTCCTTCGGAACGGCGAACAATCGGTCGCCGCGCTGACCCGGTTCAACGTCGAACGGCAAGCACTAGCGCAAATGGAACACCCGAACATCGCCACGGTGTTCGACGCGGGAACGAGCGAATCGGGGCAGCCGTACTTTGCGATGGAGTACGTCGAGGGGTTGCCGATCACGGTTCATTGTCGGTCGTTTCGGGTTAGCCTCGCCGATCGGCTCGACCTGTTTTTGCAAGTGTGTGCCGCCGTTCAACACGCTCACGTCAAAGGGGTCATTCACCTCGACTTGAAGCCGTCGAACATTATGGTGGAGTCGATCGACGGACAAGCTGTTTCCAAGGTGATCGACTTCGGGTTGGCAAAAGCGCTCGGCCAACCGATGAGCATGGCGGTCGATTTAACGACCGTGGGGCAAGTCCTCGGGACGCCGCTGTACATGGCGCCGGAACAAGCCTCCGGGTCGTCGGCCAACATTGACACACGAGCGGACGTGTACGCCCTCGGGGTGATTCTGTACGAACTGTTGACGGGTACAACGCCGCTTGATCCGAAGGTGCTCGAGCAGTGCGACGTGATGCAGAAACTGCGCTTGATTCAAGACGAGGTGCCGCCACGCCCGAGCGTGCGGCTCGCTACGGTTGAGGTGGACCCGAGTGTCGATTTATCACGCGATCAAGTGGTGCGGCAAGTTCGGGGCGATCTGGATTGGATCGTGCTGAAAGCCCTCGCCAAAAATCGGGACCAACGGTACGAAACCGTGGCCGCGTTCGCCGACGACCTTCGACGCCACTTGCGACACGAGTTGGTCACGGCAGGGCCGCCGTCGCGGTTGGACATCGTGCGGAAATTTGTGCGGCGAAATCGCACGACGGTGATCGCAACGACGCTCGCACTTGGGGTGTTCGGGCTGGGCGTGATCGGGACCGCAATCGGGTTGGTTCGGGCGCTCGGTGCGGAGTCCGAAACCCGCCTCGCGCTGGACCGCGTGGAGCAAGAACAGGCCAAGACGTTGACCGCACTGACGGAAGCGAAAACGGCACAACTCGAGACCCGGCAATCGCTAGCCGTCGCCACGTCGGCACGCGATCAAACCCACCGCACACTGGACATGGTCACCAGCGAGGTCGTGCACAACCTCTTGCTAGGTCGAACCGACTTGACCCCGCAGGAAAACGAAATCCTGAAGAAGTTGTTGGACTTTTATGAACAGTTTGCCCTTCAAAATCCCGAGGGAAGCACGAACCTGTCGGTCTTCGCAAACGGCCAATTGCGGATCGCAAAGATACGAGATTTATTAGGCGACCGGGCCAACGCCGAAGTTGCCATTCTCACTGCGATGGCGTTAAGCGAACAACTCGCCGCCCGCCCCGACGCGACCTTTGAACAGAAACGATTTCGGTGTGTCGTCTCAATTGAATTGGCGACGTTGTACGTCACGATGAACAAAATTCCTGAAGCCGAAAAAGAAACCATACGCAGTACAGCGATCTGCGAACAACTCTATCGCGATTTCCCCACCAACCCGCTGGCCCTCATGGAACTTGCTGTCGCTCACCGCGCGGATTCCCATTTTCATTCCCGATTTGGCAACCGCCCTCAAGCGATCGCGTCGTCCCTGAAAACAATTGAACTGTGCGAAGAAATTCGCGCGGTCAAAAGCTCGACTGTCGAAATACTGGCGATTGAAGCGGAGAGTTATTGCACCCTTGGCCGGATGATGTGGTACGAAAAAAAAGCCCCGGAAGCGTTGAACCACTACAAGAAAGGACTGCTGTGCTACGAATCGGTGGTCGGAAAATTGCCGAGTAACCATCGGCATCAAGGGAACTACGCCCAAGCCGAATTGGGGTATGCCATTTCACTGGAATACGTGAAACGGTTTGCTGACGCACAGTCCGTCTACCGTTCGTGTATTCGGCGGTTTGAATCATTTCTGGCTCAATCCCCTGGTTTCATCGACCACCGAATGACGTTGGGCTGTGCCTATGTGAACTTGGCGGCAACATTTAGCGATACAAAACAGTGGCGCGAAGCGATCGAGTGGCACACGAAAGGGGTCGAGATTTTATCGCCGATTGTGGCGAAACTGCCGACCGAAGAGCGGCCGAGAATTTTTATCCTTCGGGGGCTACATGGGCGTGCCCGATGCCACGATCGCTTGGGGAATTATGCGCCGGCGGCGCTGGACTATCGCCGCGCTTTGGTGCTGGCAACAGGGGACCGGGCGATCAACATTCAATTCACCTTAGCCCGATGTTTGGCGAGACTCGGTGCCCACACGGAACCGTCGCAAGTCGTCCATCGACTGGCCACTACGACTGACGCCGAGCCGTGGGACTTCGTGATGGCGGCCCATACCTACGCACACTGTTCGCAATCGCCGTGGGCAAGTTCAGCATTGCGTGAAGACTATGCGGCGAAATCATTGCAGTGGTTGAAGGCTGCGATGAAAGCCGGCGAGCGAAAGTTCACCGAGATTCACACGGACCCGACGTTGTCGGAGTACCT
>JAYSXU010000813.1:0-8154 GCA_043716965.1 Fimbriiglobus sp. | reverse complement strand
ATTGCCTTTCAATGGGTCCAACGGCAAGTTCAACTGAACCATTGGACAACGAACATTCGTGGCCAAGTTCAGATTATGCCGCCAGCCCCGCCTAGCTTGGTCCTCACCCGTGGGTCCGGGAGTGCGCTGGAACGGGCGTACATTTTCTTGGCCTTGCTGCAACAAATCGGCCTTGATGGGTGTTTGATCGGTCCGCCGGAAGCAGGTGGTAGGAGTTGGATCTACACCACTGCTCCGAAACCTGATGCCCCGCCGAGTGGTCCGTTTTGGGCCGTTGGCGTGCGGATCGGTGCCGAGGTTTTGCTGTTCGACCCCCGACGCGGTGAACCCCTACCGGGGCCGGGTGGTACTGGCATCGCAACGCTCACGCAAATCAAAGCGAACGCGGACCAACTCAAGCCGTGGTTCGACGACAAAGCGCGACCGTGGGACGTGACGGCAGCGGATGTCAAAGTGGCCACCGCTTTTTTGGCCGTGCCGTTCAACGCACTCGCGCCGCGTTGGCAACGGTTCGAGAAAGAAATGCGGGTTGATAAACCGCCGCTCCGATTGGTAATCGACCCCGTTGGCCTTAAGGCACGATTTGCGACCGACGCAAAACTTGCGGACCTAGCGTTTTGGAACGTCCCCGCCGATGCGTTTAGTTACACCCGCGCCTTGGGGTCGTTCACACTATCCAAAGACGGCGGCTCTTGCCCACTTCCTGATATCGTGCAGAAGTTTAGCTTCGACCTGGTTCCGTGGGAGCTATTCAAGGTTCCCGATGCCATTCTCGGCGTCCCGGAAGTCGTGGAACGATTGCGACTCGTCTCCGCTTCCACGTTCGCTACCGCATTGGTCGCACCACCTTCTCCACGCGAGCGCATCCAACGGGGTCAGTTCATCGAAGTGGCACCCTATTTGGTGAAAAAGCGACTCGATTTCGTCGCCGCCCAGGAACGAACCCGGACCGATCGCAACCGTGAGGTCTTGATCGACGAGTTCGGCATGAAAGCGCGGAGTGTGTACGAAAAACTACTACTGACACGAGGTAGACAGGCAGCGAATCCCGTTGCGTTGAATGAGGCCGAGCAAGCGGTGGAACGGTTCTGGAAAGAGGAGGCCACGACGTTTGGCGCGCTGGTCGATCTGGCCGTGGCCGAGGCGGGACTTGCGGAATCCACGTACTTCATTGCAGTCTGTTTGCACGAACAAGCCGAACGAGTGCAACTGCAATTGGAACGGTCGATGACCGATCCAAAACTGAGTGCGACTGTTGCCGCAATGAAACAGAAAGCCTCCGAAGCGTGGCAGGAGTCGAAAGGGTGGTGGGTGCGGTATGACTCCTACGCCGAAGGGCAAAATCGCATCTATCCGGGACGACTCGACCACACCCGACGGCTCAGTGACCGGGCCACCGATTTTGCCAGGATGTTGAGTGTCCGCTAGAACTGGACGACTCCCCCGATTCAATGTGGTAAGATGCAGTTTGATGTTGAAAAGCTGTACCTGCCGACTGGCGAGGATCCGATGCGTGCCCGATTAGTGCCTGTTGACTACGCGCCGAGTATTGAACTCGTCAAGGACATGACACTGGTCGGCCGGAATGAAGAATGCGACGTGCGGATCGACCACAAAAGTGTCTCGAAACTGCATTGCGTTCTGGTGAAAACCGACGGGTTAATACTCGTCCGTGACCTGGGCAGCACCAACGGTACCCGCGTGAACGGTCAACGGGTTCGCCGCGCGGCACTGTTGCCGAACGACCACATCGCCATTGCGGCGTACCGGTATCAAGTCCGGTTCGGTGAACACATCGACGATTCCTTACTTCCGTCCATGCCCGAAAACCTATCCCATCTCCCGGCTGCCGACGACTCCGACGACCACGCCGCGCTCGACGACAAACCGCCGAAAGGCCCCCCCCTCAAGCGCAACGTCTTGCCGGATGTTTACACCGACAAAACGCCGAAGTCGTCCTGATTCAGCCTACTTCGTGCCGATCGCCCAGAGGAAGTTCCAGCCGCGAAGATAGATGCGGCCGTCGGAGATGGCGGGGGACGCGGTGAAGGTGTCGGGGAGTTTGTTTTTGCTCAACACTTCGAGTTCCGCTCCGGGTTTGACCACCGGCATGGTGCCTTCGCGGCCCACTAAATACAGTTTGTCATCGGCGTAGATCGGGTTGGCTCGGTGGCGTTCGTTCGTGATGCGGTTGGTGGCAATCACTTTGCCCGTCTTCTCGTCCACGGCAGTGAGGGTGCCTTGCTCACCCATCAAGTACACGGTTGAATCGACTAAGATAGGTCCACTCACATCCGGGGTGCCCTTCGGCATCCGCCAAAGTTCAGCCGCATTTCCTGGCGTGATGTTCCCTTTGGCTGTGTTCGGATTCACGCCCACGGTCACGCCGTTTTTGCACGACGGCACAACGATCAAATCCGGTGTCACCAGCGGGGACGATACGGCGCGCCAGTGTCGGTTGTAATTGGCCTTCGGGTTCAATTCCGTCACACGCCAAACTTCGCTGCCGTCGGTTAGCTTGTGGGCGGTGCAGTAGTCGTTGCCGTGGGCGATCAGCATGGATTCCGCACCGTTTTCCCAGATGAACGGGGAGGAATAAACGTCCGGCGATTCCACACCTGCGGGGCTATCACTGGTGCGATCGACCTTCCAAATTTCCTTGCCAGAATTGGCGTCCAGAGCAAGTAAGTATTGCCCGCCCCGGTGGAACAGTTGCACGTAAAGTCGGCCCTTGTGGAGGGTCGGTGTCCAGTGGGCACCAAATTGAATTTGGAAGGCACCGTACTTTGTCGGCGTGTCGATTTCCCAAGCGAGTTTCCCCTCGAAGTCGTAGGCAACGAGTTTCCCGCTGCCTGCAAAGGCGAACACCAGTTTGCCGTCCGTGCTACACGATGCCGAGGCCAAGTTGCCTTCATCGCCACGAAATTTCGCTTCGCCTTCACCCAGTTTGCGGGTCCATTTCTTCTGGCCGTCTTTCCCGATGCAAAACAGCACCAGATCTTTCCCCGCTTGTGCGGTGAGAAAAATCTTGTCCCCCCAAATGCACGGCGTCGAAGCACCCGGACCAGGCATTTCGGCCTTCCACACGATGTTTTTGTCCGGCCCCCATTCGCTCGGCAGTCCTTTTTCGGAACTGTGACCGTCGTTTTTCGGCCCACGCCACTGCGGCCAATTTTCGGCGAACAGGGTCGGTGCGGAAAGTGACAGTCCGATGACACACAATAAAAAGCGTTGGTACACGGGTAAACCTCGGTGAGCGACGAGCAGTGGATTGGACCTCCACCGTGTTCGGCATAGGAACGTTATGCCCAGCGTACCGAACCGTACTGGAGTTTGCAACGGGTTAACCGCTGAGGTGGCTTTCCGGAATTTGGCGTTTTGTAAGTCGCGGTCGAGGAGGCTTTGCGACGAGGCCCGACAGTAGCCGCAACGACTTTATGGGTTCTTGCACGTAACTATAGGCACCGTCGGGCCTCGCAAAGCCTCGACCGCGACCTACAAAACCAGCAAAGCCATAATCCGGAGGCACACCCACCGCTGGCGGGTCGGAACAGTTGAGCCTAAGTTAACAGCATGCTAGCGATACGGAATTGTGTGAGGGTTTGCCGTGGGTCTTGTTGTGCAGAAGTTTGGCGGGTCGAGTGTGGCGACGCCGGAGAAAATCCGGGCTGCCGCGCAGCGGGCGATCGACGCGAAGCGGGACGGCAACCAAGTCATCGTCGTGGTCAGCGCCATCGGCAAAACGACGGACGATTTGATTGCCTTGGCCGAGCGGATTAGCTCGAACCCGCCCGCCCGTGAAATGGCCATGTTGCTGGCAACCGGCGAACAGGTTTCGATCGCACTCATGGCGATTGCGATTTCCACCCTCGGCGAAAAAGCCATCAGCTTCACCGGGCCGCAACTCGGGATCGTCACGGACAGTTCGCACCTCAAAGCCCGCATCAAGTCGATCGACACCAAAAAACTCCGGGACGCTTTGGACGCGGGGTTCATCGCGGTCGTGGCCGGCTTTCAGGGGATGGACGAAAAGTACGACATCACCACCCTGGGTCGCGGTGGGTCGGACACCACGGCCGTGGCGGTTGCGGCGGCGATGAAGCTGGCGAACTATGACGTGCGTTGCGAGATTTACACCGACGTGAACGGGGTCTACACCACCGATCCCCGAATCGTCAAAAAGGCGATCAAAGTCGATGCGATCAGTTACGACGAGATGTTGGAGATGGCCAGCATGGGCGCCGGGGTCATGCACTCGCGGTCGATCGAGTTCGCCAAGAAGTACGACGTGCCGTTGATGGTCCGTCACGCTTCAACGTCCGAACTCGGAACGTGGATCGTCGCGGAAGAAAAGTGGATGTCGGAAATCCCCGTCTGCGGCGCGGCGTTGGCAGTTAACGAAGCACGGTTAGTGCTGGACGGCGTCCCCGACCGTCCGGGCGTGAGTCACGCGATTTTCTCCGCCCTCGCCGCCGCCAACATCCCCGTTGACATGATCGCCCAAAGCGTCGGCGACGGCGGCAAGGCGTCGATCGGCTTCACGGTCATCAACTCCGATTTGAAGAAGACCACGGACACGCTCACGCCCATCGTCACTGAACTGGGTGCGAAGCTCACCGTGACCGAACGGGTGAGCAAAGTGTCCATCGTGGGGGCGGGTATGCGACATGTTTCCGGCGTTGCCGAGAAGATGTTTGCGGCCTTGGCGATGAACGGCATCAACATGAAGATGATTACCACGGGTGACATCAAAATCAGCGTGTTGATTGAAGAAGATCTCCCGCCGCCGGACGACGACGAGGACCACGCCAACACCAAGAAATCCCACGTTGAAGCCAAGCGGGCAGTCCGTGGGCGGATGGCCTTGCAAGCGGTTCACGATGCGTTCGACTTGCACATGCCACGGCAAGGGGCCGGGATGCCTGCGGAAGGTCGCGGCTTTCGCCCCCGGACCCCTCACGTCGTCGCGGGTGCGAAAGACCGCGAGACCGCCGTTGCGAAACTCGACGGGATGGAAGACGTGTTGGTGAGCGGCGTGCAACTGAACACGGAACAAAGCCGGATCACGATCTTCGACCTTCCGGACCGACCGGGCAACTGCTCGACGGTTTTCAGTGCCGTGGCAACCGGCGGGATTCTCGTCGATATGATCGTGCAGAACCTGACCGCGCCCGGTAAAGCCGAACTGTCGTTCACCGTGCTGAAAGCGGATTTAACTCGGGCATTGAAACGAACCCAAGACGTGGTCCGGTCCATTGATGCGAATTGCCGGGTCGTGGGTGACGCGGACACGGCGGTGTTGTTCGTGCTCGGTGTCGGGATGCGTTCGCACACCGGGGTAGCCCGCACCATGTTCGGGGCGCTGGCTCAACGCGGTATCAACATCAGCATGATTAACACGAGCGAAGTGTGCATCGGGGTGGTGATCGAACGCTCCCGAAGTGAAGAAGCGTTGAGTTGTTTGAAGGAAGCGTTCAACATCGTCTGAAAGGTGCCACCAATTTTTAGACAGGATTAACAGGATGGAACAGGATTCAAACCAATTCTTCGATCCTGTTCCATCCTGTTAATCCTGTCTAAAAGTCTTCTCGAACGTTCCCAGACTAATCTCAATTCTTTACTCTTTCGACCGGCTCAAGTATTTGCCGTCTTCCGTCTTGATCGTGATGAGTTCGCCCTCGGCAATGAACGACGGCACGCGCACTTTCAACCCCGTCTCCAGGGTCGCAGGCTTGTCCTGGGCCGCCGCAGTGGCGCCCTTGATGCCCGGCTCGGTCTCGATGACTTTGAGCGTCACCGTTTGGGGCAATTCCATGTCGAGCGCTTTGCCGTCGTGGAACGTGATCTTGCAGGTGTCGTTTTCCCGCAGGTACTGGATCTTGTCGCCGACCATGTCGCCGTTCAGGGTCACTTGCTCGAAGGTCTCCGCGTCCATGAACACGTAGTCGGTGCCGTCTTTGTAGCTGTAGGCGTACTCGCGGGTGTCGAGGTACACGACATCCACCTTGTCGTCCGGGTGGACCCGCTCGTCCACGATCGAGCCGGTTTTCAGGTTCTTCAGCTTCAAGTATAAAATCGCGCGCCAGTTGCCGGGGGTGTTGAGGTCACGTTCGAGGCAGTACAGCAGTTGCCCGTTCATGCTCAGGACCATTCCGCGTCGAACATCGATCATCTTCGTCGATGCCATACATCGTCCCCTGGGTGGTTCGTCAATTTTCAGTTATCAATCAAGTTATCAATCGCCCCGCGCCGTGAGAAGACCAACGCGAAACGCAACATGTCGAAGTCCATTCCCGATCATCTCGTAATTATTCAGTTGGCCTCGTGTACGATCTGTCGTAGATTGCGTGCAAGTTTGGACTCTCCCCGAGGTGGTTATGGACATCGTTAACCGTTGGCGAACACTTGGCGTGGTACTACTGGGTGCGGGGTTGATCGCGCTGGTGACGCTTTCCCCTTCCAGCGCGGACGGGCAGAAGGACAATTCAACCGACAATGTCCGCCCGGTGCCGCCGAAGGGGGTGGCCGTTGCCGAAGCGGACGTGAAAGAGTTGAAAGCGGGTTTGGACGAATTGCAAAAAGCAATCGATGAACTGAAGGATCAGGCACTAGTTCCCGATGTGGAGATCTACCACAAAGCAGTGCGCTATGCCGTTGATCATGGCGAATTCTTCAACATCAAAGAAATCCCGATCGGCAAAACGCTGCTGAAACAAGGGCTGCAACGCGCGAAGGAACTGAAAGCCGGCAAGCCGACTTGGACAACCCAGACGGGGCGGGTTGTGCGCGGGTATCGCTCCAAGATCGACGGTAGCGTGCAGCCATACGGGTTGGTGGTGCCGAAGACGTTTGACCCGAATGGGATCGAAAAACACCGCCTCGATTTTTGGTGGCACGGTCGCGGCGAGACGCTCAGTGAAGTGGCGTTCATCGACCAACGGCAGAAGTCCGACGGGGAATTCACGCCTGCAAATGCGTTCGTGTTGCACCCCTATGGTCGGTACTGCAACGCGAACAAGTTCGCCGGGGAAGTCGATACTTTCGAGTGTCTCGAACATGCCAAGAAACACTACCGGGTTGATGAAAACCGAGTGGTGGCGCGTGGGTTCAGCATGGGTGGGGCGGCGTGCTGGCAATATGCCACGCACTTCCCGACGCTATGGGCGGCGGCAGCACCCGGTGCAGGCTTCAGCGAAACGCCGGAGTTTTTGAACGTCTTCCAAAACGAAAAGGTCGAGCCAACGTGGTACGAGAAGAAACTGTGGCACCTCTACAACGCTTCGGACTACGCCCAAAACCTCTTCAACCTGCCGACGGTCGCCTATAGCGGTGAGATTGACAAACAGAAGCAAGCCGCCGACGTGATGGCCCGCGAGATGAAGAAAGTCGGACTGGAACTGACGCACATCATCGGCCCGAAGACAGGCCACAGTTACCAAGCGGATGCGAAGCACGAAGTCATCAAACGCATCGACGAAATCGTCGCCAAGGGCAAAGACCCGATGCCGAAGGAGATCAAGTTTGTCACGTACACCTTGCGCTACAACCAGAGTGGTTGGATCAAGGTTGATAAACTTGTCAAGCACTGGGACCGGGCAGAAATCGACGCCACGCAAGCCGACGGGAAGTTCGACATCAAGACGACGGGCGTGACCGGACTGGCCGTGACTGCACCGATGAAGTCGATCACGATCGACGGCGCCGGAGTCGAATTCATTCATCCAGACGGTAAGTTGGCTTCGGTTCGCTTCGAGAAAGACGCCCAAGGGAAATGGCAACAACGCATTGATGCGGCAATCGCCGGGAAGCGACACGGTCTTCAAGGTCCGATCGACGATGCGTTCTTCGATTCCTTCATCAACGTGAAGCCGACGGGGACGCCGTTGAACGAAAAAACCGGCGCGTGGGTGCAAGCCGAGATGAACCACGCCGTCGATCAGTGGCGGAAGCAATTTCGTGGTGATGCCATCGTGAAAGATGACACGGCAATTACTGATGACGACATTAAGAACAGCAACCTCGTGCTGTGGGGTGATTCTAACAGCAACGCCGTGCTGAAGAAGTTGTTCGGCAAATTACCCGTGAAGTGGCTCGTCACCCCCGCCGTGCGGAACGGGAAAACGGTCTACGATTCCAAGCTCATTCTGGGCGACA
>JAYSXU010000812.1:0-2766 GCA_043716965.1 Fimbriiglobus sp. | reverse complement strand
GAGCAAGTTCAGGGCGACGACCACAACGCCCCGGTTCGCGGGGTGTTCGAGGAACGAGCCTTTTGTCCACTCGTTGAAGGCCCCCATTGCGGGGCCACACCACACTTGGTAATCCAATTGCCGCGTGGTATCCCCGCTGTTCGCCCATCGGGACGACAACCCCAGGTACCACCGGAACACGAGCGCCATTTTATGCTTCGGGTCCGCTTCGGCTTTGGGCAGTTGCGTCGTGTCGCGGCGTTGGAAGAAATCGCGGGTCTCGGTCCAGATGGCGGTGAACGTCGTCCGGAAGAAGGTCTTCTCTAATTGGGCGCGCTCGGCCTGCGGAATCGCTTCCCAACTAGGATATTGTCGATAAATCTCGTACAGTTTTCCGGCCCGCATCGCAAACATCGTGCCCCGCTTGAGGACTTGGACCTTCACGCCCATCTCGAACATGTCGGCAGCAGGTGCCATAGCGACGTCGGCTTGCCCAGCATCGGCAAGCATCTTACGCACCGGCTCCGAGCTTCCGGATTCGATACAAGCTTGATTCACCGACCCCGTCACGACGTAGGCCGCACCCATGCTGAAGGCCGCTGCCACACTGGATGGTGTCGCAATACCCCCGGCCAACCCGACCCGGACCGGCGTGCCGTAGCCGAATTGCGACTGCAACCGATCCCGTAGCGCGAGCAATGTCGGCAACAACGTGAGTGCCGGGCGGTTGTCCGTGTGGCCACCGGAATCGGCCTCGGCAGTGAGGTCGTCGCACATCGGCACCCGGCCCGCCAATGCGATTTGGTGTTCGGTGATCTGTCCGGCGGCGAACAGTTCTTGCAAGATCCGCATCGGCGGTGGGGATAAAAACTTCGTCGCCACTTCGACCCGCGAGACTTTGGCAATCACCCGATGCGAGGCAATCACCCCATCAGCCCCCTGCATCAACCCCGTGACCCGATACCGCACAATCGACGGCGTGAGGTCGAGGTACGCGGAGGCTTCAACGAGTTTGATGCCGCGCTTCAAGTACAAGTCCGTCACTGCGGCTTCGTGGGCCGGTTCGTTCGGGCTGTGAATGAGGTTGAAGCAAAACGGCTGATCGCCCAACGTCGCCTGAAGCCGGTCGATGGCTTGGGTGACCCGTTCGATCGACAACCCTGCCGCCCCGAACGAGCCAAGCATCCCGGCCCGACTCATTGCTTCGACGATGTCCGCCGACCCGATGCCGTTGGCCATCGCGCCGGTCATGTACGGGTACTTCAAGCCGTGGGTTACACAGAACGATGTGTCACCCAGATCGCCGGGCATGAGGGGTGGTAAGTAAGCGGTGAGCGGGTGGTGACCCGATCCGGGGTACTCGCCGCCGAGTTGGGCGACCCCACCCAGCGCCATCGCAAACCCTTCCGGCACATGAACCACGGCCACGGCGGACCGCAAATCCGCGAGCCTGTCCCGAATGTCAGTCGGTTCCGTCGAAGGGCTGGAAACGTCCGGACGCCACCACCCCAGCGCGGGTCGGGTGACAACCGGATCGGCGAACGGATTATCCATCCCAACAGTGTTCGTCATGGTGCCGTATCAAAGGGAGAATTCGACTTCCCGCAAGCCGAAGTCGTGCAACTAACGGTATAGCTATGCACCCGGACGCGGGGTAGTGTCCGGGTGTGAAATCGAATGTGGTCTTGTTAGCCCGACGCGCGCGGGGTTTGACTGACACCTCGCTCGCGCGTCGGGCTAACAAAGTAGGGAATATCAAGCTAAAACAAATCCACCCGCCCGCCGAACTTGGCGAGCAACGCACTCTGCCCCGCGCTACTGAGATTAGTGCCACGCAAATTCAGGTGTTTCAGTCCCCGATTTTGCCCCACCCGATCCGCCAATTCAAACGCCCCTTGATCGCCAATCGGGTTCCCGCCTAGAACCAACCGCGTCAGGCGTTGCGGCACTCCTGAGTTGATGAGGGCGATAATCCCGTCGGCGGTGAGGTCGTTGTGCGAGAGGTCCAGTTCGGTTAACGCAGGATACGCACCGCTAGGGAAAAGATGTGGCATCAATGCGTCGCCAAATGCGCACTGCCCCAGATTCAAACTCCGGAGGCGTGTCCAGGGAACCGCAGTCACAAATTGTCCAGGGTTAAATTCCAGCAAATCGTCGAACGGATCGAGATTACTTTCAAATTCTCCGAACTCGATCGACGTAATCAGATCCAATGTCGAACTTGACACGGACAACATCTCTGCGGAGTTTTCGTAGAACTGATCGACGGTCATTCGATCAGCGACAAAACAAACTCGTGGTATTAATTCCGCCAGTGCAACAAAGTCCTTTGACTTCATTACAATCCAGCCAACAAAGCCGCGATCCAACCTCGCGTTCACGTTGCGGCCCGCGAACATGTCCCAATCGGGGCCAACTAACTCGACCCAGTCTCGTTCCAGCAATTCCTGTTGGCGTTTCCACAGCGGGATGTTTTGGTTGATGATGTCGCGCGGGCCGGCTTCGAGCTTGGCGATTTCGCATTGCAGCCGGATGAACTCGGCGCGAATGCCTTGGTCGCGTTCCTCCAGCCAATCGGCATACACCAGACGCGGCAAGTCATCGTCCGGACTCGCCCCAATGCACGCTTGCAGTGCTTTTTCATCGTCTAACATATTCCGCCCACCGCAATTCCGTGCTGATCGTGGTTCCCGTGGAATTATAGTCCACAGGGCTTCGGCACTCCCGGCGAACCGGCGACGTCAGTCGCCTGGGTGATAACCGACCACCTGATCGTGGCAGCCCACC
>JAYSXU010000811.1:0-8218 GCA_043716965.1 Fimbriiglobus sp. | reverse complement strand
AACTTCGTTTTCTGGGCTGCAGCATCCACGTTGAGCGTGGCGTAAAGAATCTCAGCGTTCGTTCGGACGGCTTCCGAATGTTTCGCCAGCCGGGATTTCAACATGTCGCTGCGAAGGCTACTGCGTAACGGTGAATCTTTGAGTGCTGTCATGAGTGCCAACGCGGTTGGCTCATCCGTGTTCCGGGCAAAGGGTTCGAGAAGCTTATCAAGTTCCATCGGCCCGGTTGTCGCAATCGCCCGTGTGAGTTCCAGCAATTGCTTGGCATCCAGTTCCACGCGCGACAACACCGTGGCGGCAGGGGTGCGAACGGTCGCGGATTGATCCCGGTGAACCGCCGCAAGAAGTTCGGTGAATAGTGCCGGTTCAAGTCGGTTCGGTGAGTTCAGAGCCAAGGCGGCGAATCGTACATCTTGTGGCAGCTTGGCGTTCGAGCCGGCTTTCGTGAGTGCATGGGCCAACGGCACCGGAAGCGTCTTCGGCAACGGCAGACTGCGACACAACATTAACGCATCTCGGTAGAGGGCCACATCGCCCTCCGTGAGTGTTGAGGTGACCGCGTCCAACCAAACAATCGGCATTGTCTTCAACCCGGATGCGGCAACGGCGAGCATCACGGCACGGCGTTCGTCGGGCGTCCGGTCCTTGGATGTCATCCAGTCGGCGAAGAGTTTTTGGACCGGCTCCGTTTTGGCGAACTTCGCTAACTTGGTCAGTTCGTCCACGGTCGGCGGCTTGGCCTTGAACACGGCAACGAAGTGCTTGCCGACCGCGTCCGACCATTCAGGGTGCTTCGATAGAACCCACCACGCAGTATCTCGCAACGGTTCATCAGGTGAATTGACGACGTGGAGCACATCCGTCGCGGACAAGCCGTTCGGCATCGAATTGAGCGCCGCCAACGCACCACGCACCACGTTGGTATTTAAGCTGCTAAGTCCAACTCGCGTGCTTTCACCATCACCGATTTCGACCAATGCGTAAGTGATTGCGTGGTGTAAAACCTGATCGTTGGCGATTGGTAGCGATTCCAAAAGTGCAGGGACACTCGACTTGTCACCGATTCGACCGAGGACTTCAGCCGCTAACCGGCGATTGGCTAGTGTGCCGGTTTTCAACTGCTTTGCAACTTCTACCAACGCAATTTTGTCCGGGTACAAACTCAGAATGTGCAGTGCCACTTGCCGCACACTTTCATCGGAATCGGCCAATGCCATGCGTGCGAGTTTTTTGCCCTGTCCCTGTGAAGACGCCAATTCAAACCGGCTGGCTGCCCACAGTGCGTTGCGTTTCGCTTCGACGGATTTCGATTCCCGCACGACGGTTTCGATTGCGGACATCGCGGTTTCGGGCTGATTACCAAGTGTTTCTATCACCCGTTGCCGGACGACGGGTCGGGGATCATCAAGGTACTTCGTTGACTCCAGTGCTGGCAATTTGCTCCAGTCTATTTGTAGACCACGCGGATCGGCGATCGGCTTCACGCCAGTTTTGTGAATCCGGTAGATGGCCCCGAAGATGTCGTTCTTTGCCATCGCGGATGTCGGGCAACACAGCTTGTACCAACCGCCGGTGTCCACCACGATCAGCGATCCGTCGGCGTCTTCGATGACATCCGTGGGGTGGAAATCGAGGTTGTCCGACACAAGAAAGTCGGAGTCTTGCGTTCGATACGTTGCGCCGGTCGGGATGAGGATGTGACGTGTCACCTTGTGCATGTTGAAGGAACACGCGAACAGGTTGTCCCGGTAGTCGGTGCCAAATACGGTTGATTCATAGCGATGTAACCCACACGGTGCGGCGGCTCCGAGATGCGTCAGCACTGGCATCAGGTGCGGGCTGGTCCCGGTATGTTCCACCGAAAGAGCTTCGTGGTCCTTGCCGTATAGGCCGCCGTAGATGGCATGAATCAGGCCGTCTCGCTTGCCGTCGCCGGGGTGCTGAAGGAACGTCGTGGTGAAAATGCGGTCGCCGGTTGGCGTGAAGACCACGTCAACCGGGTTGTCCATCCCGCCGGTCATCATCGGTTCCAGGTTGGTGGCGTCCGGTCTCGAACGGAAGATGTGCGCGGCGCGGGTCTTGAAGGGTTTGCCATTCGGTAAGGTGTATGTTTGCGTAGCGAACGCGCCCTTGGTCCAGTAAATCCAGCCGTCGATTCCGAGGTAGGGGCCGTGCAAGTCGTTCGTGCAACCCGTCAGTGTTTTGCCGTTGAACCATTCCTCGCGGGGCTTCGTGCCGTCCGTCGAGAACTTCCAGATGCTTGGCGGCGTGCCGATGTAAACCGAATCGCCGGAGACCATGATGCCTTGGGGCATCATGAGTTTGTCCGCGAATAATTTGACCTCGGTAAACTTTCCAGTGCGATCCGCCTTCAGTCGCAACGCTTGGTGGGGCTTCTCCGCTAACTGCTTTTGCACCGGGTCGTTCGTTCCCGACGACTCCGTGGCATACAATGTGCCATCGGCGCCGAACGCCGCCGCAACGGGACGTTGCACTTGGGGTGGACCGGCAATCAACTCAATTTCAAAGCCAGCGGGCAACGTGAAATTGTGGCCGTTCAATGCGACCTTCACAACGTTGCTCGGTGGCACTGCCGCGCGGGGGGATTCGGTCGGCGCGAGCAGAATCCCGACCAACCCAGTGATAAGGAACGATGCAAAAGTTCGGCGGTTCATAGTGTGACCCTAAGCAATGACTCGGCGGTTCTGCAAAATTGTGCTTGATTCTAATCGCATGATGCGGCTGAATGATAGCGGTTTCCCACCTGTTGATAAAGGATCCTCTCCGTGATACTCCCTCGAATTATTGCCACGTGCGTGGCAAGCCTGCTCATGCTGCCGTGGTATGTGAAGGCCGATCACCCGTTTCAATTCCAGGACGGCGACCGCGTCGTGCTGCTGGGCGGTACGCTCGTGGAACGGGAGCAAAAGTACGGCTCCTGGGAATTGGCGATGACGTTGGCCAACCGCGATAAGCACGTCACCTTCCGCAACCTCGGCTGGAGCGGGGACACGGTCTGGGGCGAATCGCGTAACAGCTTCGACCCGTCGCCGAAGGGTTACGAACGCATGGTAACCCTGACGAAGGAGCTGAAACCGACGGTCATCATCGCCTGCTTCGGGCAGAACGAATCCTTTGACGGGTCGAATGGTATCAAGCCATTCGTGGCCCAATTTACGAAACTGCTCAACGAGGTCGCCAAGACCAAGGCGAGGATTGTACTGATGTCACCCACGCCGTTCGAGAACGCCGCACCGATGACGGACACGGACGCGAAGAACAAGAATTTGCAACTCTACATCACCGCGATTCAAGACCTTGCAAAAGCCCGCAAACTCGAATTTGTGGACTTGTACACTCTCGCCAGCCAACAATCACAACACTTCACGGAGAACGGCATTCATATGAATGCACTCGGCTATGACATCACGGCACGAGCTTTCACGACCGCGATTCTGGCGATACCCCTGGGTTCCCAGACGGAAGTGATGCGAGCCAAAATCATCGAGAAGAACCAACTCTTTTTCCACCGCTGGCGGCCACAGAATGAAACTTACTTGTTCGGATTTCGCAAGCATGAGCAGGGGCAGAACGGCAAGGAAATTCCTGAGTTTGATCCCCTCATCGTGAAGGTCGAAGGCGACATCGCCGAACTCCGCAACCCCGCCAAGAAGGACGGTGCCAAATGAAAACGCAACCCCGCATCCTGTTCACGATCGCACTGTTTGCCCTCGGCTTTTACGCGGCCCCTGCTGCATTCGCCCAACGGGACGCTAAGGTGCCGGACCCGGACCCGGAGATTGAACGCAAGACGTTCATCGTGCCGGACGGCTTCGAGGTGAACCTGTTCGCCGCCGACCCGATGTTGGCGAAGCCGATTCAAATGAACTTCGACCCGCAGGGGCGGCTCTGGGTGGCGTCCAGCGAAGTCTACCCGCAGATCAAACCCGGTCAGGCGAGCACCGATCGCATCTTGATTTTGGAAGACCCCAAGGGCGAAGGCAAAGCGACCAAGACGACCGTGTTCGCGGACGGTTTGTTGATTCCAACGGGTGTGGTCCCCGGTGACGGCGGGGCCTACGTGGCCGACAGCACCGACCTCGTTCACTTCTCCGACCCCGACCCAGTCACCGGCAAAGCCCGCAAAAAGCGCATCGTGCTTTCCGGCTTCGGCACCGAAGACACGCACCACATCATTCACACGTTCCAGTGGGGGCCGGACGGGTTGATGTACTTCAACCAGTCGATTTACATTCACAGCCATATCGAAACCCCGCACGGCGTGCGGCGACTGAACGCGGGCGGTACCTGGCAATTCCGGCCAGAAACACTGGAAATGAACGTCTTCGCGCGTGGCTTGGTAAACTCTTGGGGCATGAAGCACGACCGCTGGGGGCAGACGTTCGCCACCGACGGTGCGGGTGGCGAAGGCATCAACCTGTACATGCCCGGCGCCTACTACATGACGGCGTTCAACCCGCCCCGATTGTTGAGCGGCTTGAACCCTGGCAGCCCGAAGCATTGCGGACTGGCGGTCCTCAGTGGGCGACATTTGCCCGAAGAGTATCGCGGCAGTTTGGTGACGAACGACTTCCGGGGGCACCGTGTTTGTCGCTTCGTGTTGAAGGACGACGGCAGCGGCTATGCGTCCCAGGAAAAGCAGGAAATCATCAAGAGCAACCACCCGGCGTTTCGGCCGATCGACGTGGCGATGGGTCCGGACGGCGCCATCTACGTGGCGGACTGGTACAACCCGATCATCCAACACGGCGAAGTCGATTTCCGCGACCCGCGCCGGGACAAAACCCACGGCCGCATCTGGCGCATCACGGCGAAGAACCGGCCACTCGTGGAGAAGCCGAAGCTGGTCGGAGCGAGCATCGCGGAACTGCTGAACCAGTTGAAAGCGCCTGAGGACTGGACGCGGTTGATGGCGAAACAGGTGCTAAAAGAGCAGGGGGTCGCCAAGGTGCTGCCCGAATTGGCCGCATGGGTGTCGAAACTTGACACACAAGACCCGGATTTTGAACACCATCGCCTTGAAGCGCTGTGGGTCTACCAAGGCTTGAACGTGGTCGAACCGAAGTTACTCGACGCCGTGTTGAACTCGAAGGACTACCGGGCACGTGCGGCAACTTGCCGTGTCGTCACGGCGTGGGCCACACGATTGCCGAACCCGATGGAACTGCTGGCGTCTCGCGTTTCCGACGATCAACCGCAAGTGCGGTTGGATGCCGTGCGGGCGCTGTCCACGATTCCGAATTCACAAGCCGCCGTGATCGCGGCCAGAGCACTTGATAAGCCCGTTGACAAGTGGCTCGATTACGGCATCTGGATGGCGATGCATGAACTTGCGCCCGTGTGGCTGGACGACGTGAAAGCCGGCAAGCTCGACTTCAACGGCAACCCACGGCACCTCGTGTTTGCATTGCAAGCGTCCGGATCCGGAGATGTGGTCGGGCCACTGATGGGCTTGTTGAACGCGGGCAAGATTGCCAAGGAACGCCAGCCCGAGGTGTGGATGATTCTCGCGCAACTCGGCGGGCCGACGGAGTTGGGTTTCGTGGTGAAACAATCCGAAGGGACAAGTCCGGAACTACAATCGAAGTTGCTCGCGACAGTGGAAGAATCGGCACGCAGCCGCAAGGTCGGCGCACCGAAAGCGGACGTTACCGCACTCATCACCAAGACGCTTGATTCGGAGGGTGGCACGCGGCGCCAAAGTGCGGCCAAGTTGTCCGGCTTGTGGAAGATTGAAGCGAACCGTGAGAAGTTGCAAACGATCGCTAGAACGACCACGGGTGACGATCGGCGGGCCGCGTTTGAAGGTTTGGTATCGCTCGGTGGTGTAGCGAGTCAGCAGTTTTTCCGAGAGTTGATTAACGCGAAAGACACTTCAGAGAATCAACGACCCGCTCTCGTCGCGCTCACGAAACTGGATTTGAAATCGGCGGCGGCACTCAGTGCTACTTTCCTCCAATCGGCCCCCGCAACCGCTGAGCTAAGTGAACTGTTCGCGGCGTTCGTCAACCGCAAAGACGGACCCGCCGAACTGACGAAGGCACTGGCAGGGAAGAAAATCCCCGCCGACGTCGCCAAGCTCGGGGTCCAAGCGGCCAAGGCGACGGCCCAAGCCGACGCAAAGTTGATTGACGCCCTAACGACGGCAGGTGAACTGACGGTGAAGAAGTGGGCGTTGGCCGGCAAGGAACTCGACCAGTTCTTGACCGACGTGGCGAAGCTCGGCGACCCGGTCCGCGGTGAAAAAGTTTATCGTCAAGCGGCGATGAACTGTTTGAAGTGTCACGCGATTGCGGGCGCGGGCGGGCAGGTCGGCCCGGACATGTCGAGCATCGGGGCGAGTGCCCCGGTCGATTACTTGGTGGAATCGTTGCTCAACCCGAATGCGAAGATCAAGGAAGGCTACAACTCCTTCATCGTCACGACGGTTGACGACCGCATCTTCACCGGAATCCGCGTTCGGGAGACCAACACCGAACTCGTACTACGTGACAACGAAGACCGCGAAGTCTTGATCCCGAAGGCGGACATTGCCCAACGTAAGGATGGCAAATCGCTGATGCCCGAAGGCCTCGTCGATCCGCTAACGCGGCAAGAGTTGCTCGACCTGACGCGGTTCCTATCGGAACTCGGCAAAGGCAGTTATGCCGCCACACCGGGGCGAGTCGTGCGCAGTTGGCAAGCCCTTCAACCGACCAAGGAGATGTACACGATCTTGAACCGGCAACGCCTCGCCGCCGTTGCGGTGCCGGACCCAGGGTTAGCGTGGGCAGCAGCCTACAGTGCCGTGTCCGGCGACCTTACCCCGGACGCGACACCGGCATTTCAGTGGAACCAAAACGCACCGCTACTGTCCGTGGTCCGGTTCCAACTGGACGTGACAACTGCCGGGAAAGTGAAACTGGTGCTGAACGAATCTGCCGGGTTGACGATCTGGATTGACGGCAACCCGATCGAACCTGCGTCGTCGTTGGCACTCGATTTAGCCACAGGCGTGCATACGGTGACACTCACAGTTGAAAGTAGCAAACGCACGAAACCGTTGCGGGTGGAACTGGAGGAGTTATCGGAATCCACGGCACGGGTACGGATTCTGGGCGGGAAGTGATCGACCGATAACCGCGAACGCCGTGGTGAACTTGTTCACCACGGCGTTGTTTCGTTACTGCAATTCGCGGGGCATGATCCCGCTGTAGCTGGCCCACAGTGCGTCAATCGGGTGGGCGGCCCACACATGGGGGAGTTCTTTCTTCAAGTGTCGGGTGATTTGCATGAGACAGCCGACGTTCCCGGCGAACACGGCCTTGGCACCCGTGGCTTTGATGTTCTCAATCTTGCGATCGCCGAGCTTCTCGGCCATCTCGGGTTGTGTGAGGTTGTAACTGCCTGCGGCGCCGCAACAGAGTTCGGTTTCGGGCAGCGCGATCATTTCCATGCCGGGGATCAGGTCGAGTAACGCACGGGGTTGTTTCTGGATTTGCTGGGCATGGCGTAAATGGCAAGCATCATGATAGGTCGCTTTAATGTTAATCGGGTGGGTCGGCTTAATGGCGCCCAACTCATACAAGAATTCGCTAATGTCACGTACTTTTGCATTGAACCGCTTCGCGGCTTCGGCTTGCGGGTGATTGTGCATCATGTGGGTGTAATCTTTCAACATTGCCCCACATCCTGCTGCATTGGTAATGATGGCATCAAGCGAATCCCAAGTTTCACTTGTCATCCCAAACACGTCACAATTCTTGGCCGCTAGTTCTTGGGCGTGATGCTCGTCCGCGTTGTGATAATGTAACGCTCCACAACATCCCTGGTTACGCGGGATAATTACCTCGCACCCGTTCGCTTGCAACACTTTTGCGGTGGCGTAGTTGGTCTGCGGGTACAGCGCATCCGCAACGCACCCTAGGAACAATCCGACCCGTGCTCGCTTCGGACCGATTGCCGGAAGCACCTCTGGCAAACTGCCATAATGGGCCTGCAAATCGGGCAGCATGTTCTTCATGGTGCGTAGCGATTTCGGCAGTAATCGCGTGAATCCGGCCTTTTCAATGAGCCAATCGACGCCGGTCCATTGCATCAACCGTGCGGGGGCTAATGCCAATCGGGTTTTGTTGCGTGATGGGAATATCTTGAACAGCATCCAACGTTGCAATGCGTTCAACGTTGCCGTGGACCGACCGGGTTCTTGCTGCTCCAT
>JAYSXU010000082.1:0-6129 GCA_043716965.1 Fimbriiglobus sp. | reverse complement strand
GAACGATCGCAACTGGAATTGGTCCGAACAGACAATCGCTTCCGCAAAACTAGTCATCCCCGTGCCTGCCAGCCTAACCGACGAACAGGCAGCGATGTTCTTCGTCAATCCCGCAACAGCACTAGCGATTACCCGTTACGTTCTCGCAGTCCCACCTGGCGGTTGGCTACTTCAATCCGCAGCAGGGAGTGCGCTGGGCAAGATGGTGATTCGCCTCAGCAAACACTTCGGATTTCGGACGATCAACATCGTGCGACGGCGGGAACAGTTTGAGGAACTGTTGCAACTCGGGGCCGATCACGTCTTCCTCGATAGCGATCCGTTCCTTGAACAACTCCACGCGATTACTGGTCAAAACGGCGTCTTGTATGCGATGGATGCAGTCGGTGGTTTGACGGGAGCGAAGATACTGCAAGCGCTCGCACCCGGTGGCAAAGCGGTGTTGTACGGCCTCCTATCCGGCGAACCGATTGCCGTCGATCCCCGGTTGCTCATTACGGGTAGCAAATCCGTGGAGGGGTTCTGGCTAGGGGATTGGATGAAGCAGCACCGCTTGCTGAAAAAGCTGCGAATCCTGCGTGAAGTCCGACAACTCTTGCAAGCGGGCGTTCTGAAATCCGAAATCGGCGCGTCGTTTCCATTAGAACAGGTACGAGACGCCGTCAAACTCGCCGCAACACCGGGTAAGGCCGGCAAGGTGTTGCTGCAAATCAGCCAAACACCACGTTGAATTGATTAGTGCGGTTAAAATCTCTGGCGGTCAACAAGAACATCAACCACAGAGGCACCGAGACACCGAGAAAACTATTCAAATTGATTTGGCTTTCTCGGTGTCTCGGTGTCTCGGTGTCTCGGTGCCTCTGTGGTTAATCTAGTTTTAGGGTGGCCAGAGAATTTAGTTGCAATCAATTGATGCGAGATTGATGCGAGATTGTCAACAAACGGGTTCCCCGCTGTCTGCTAGCGGGTGTGCCTCCTATCATTCCTATTATCAGGGGCTGCGATAGCGATTGCTACCCAGTCACTCAATCCCACCCGACGCGCCGCGAACTCTGAGAACCGCCATGAGCAGCGAACTTGAATACCGCCCCGGTTTGGAAGACGTACCCGCTGCCAAGTCTGCGATCAGCTTCATCGACGGCAAGCGCGCGCGGCTCGACTACCGGGGGATTCCGGTCGAAGTGCTGGCGAAAGATAGCTGTTACGAAGAAACCAGTTGGTTATTACTGAAAGGCGAACTCCCCACCCAACGCCAACTCGCCGAGTTCGACCACGACCTTCGCAAACGTCGCAGCTTGCATTACCGCCTGAAGGAACTCATCAAGTGTATGCCCGCCACGGGGCACCCGATGGACGCGCTTCAAGCGGGTGTCGCGGCGATGGGGATGTACCACCCATCCCGTAATGTGGCTAACACTGCGGCCAACTGGGATGCGAGTCTGCGAATCATCGCCGCACTGCCGACTTTAGTGGCCGCATTTGCCCGAGTCCGCCGGGGTGATGAAATCATCGACCCCCGGCCCGACCTGGATCACGCCGCGAACTTCTTTTACATGCTGTTCGAGAAGGAGCCGACACCGGCGGTGCGGAAGGTTCTCGATGCGTGCCTGATCGTTCATGCCGAACACACGATGAACGCCTCGACGTTCAGCGCCCGCGTCACGGGTTCGACGTTGGCAAATCCGTACTCCGTCATTTCATCCGCGATCGGGACTCTTTCCGGGCCGCTACACGGCGGTGCGAACGAAGAAGCACTCGCACAGTTTGAAACAATCGGTAGCCCCGAAAACGTCAAGCCGTGGCTGGATGCGAAACTTGCCGCCGACCCGAAGTTCAAGGTGATGGGTCTGGGCCACCGGGTTTACAAGGTGAAAGACCCGCGTGCCAACGTGGTTCAAGAGCTTGCCGAACACGTCTTTGCGGAAACCAACCGGCCCAAGACTTACGAAACAGCACTCGAACTCGAACGGGTCGCTGCGGGCGTTTACGGCCCGAAGGGTGTTTACCCGAACGTCGATTTTTACTCGGGCGTCGTGTACCAAACCCTCGGCATTCCGGTCGATGTGTTCACGCCCATTTTCGCCGTGGGCCGCGTGGCCGGGTGGCTCGCCCACTGGCAGGAACAACTCGTCGGCAACCGGATCTTTCGCCCCGAGCAGATTTACACTGGCAAAGGCGACGTGCATTACGTCCCACTCGAAAAGCGACCGTAAGAATTCACAACGAATCGGACGAATAAAACGAATAAAACCGAGCAGAGGGCACCCTCGTGGGTACCCTCTGCTCACTTGTCGATGATATTCTTTATTCGTCCGATTCGTGGTATTCGTGGTTCCATTTACTTCCAGTTTCTCTTTCGGGTTCGCCATGCTCGACGCTGCGTTTATTCGGGACAACTTGGACGCGGTGAAAGCCAACTGCATCAACCGGGGCGTGAAGAATGCGATGGTCGATGACGTGGTGCGGTTGGATGATGACCGCAAGCGGGTGCAGCGGCAGTACGACGAGACAAAGGCCCAGCAAAACCAACTCAGTGAACAAATCAAAACGGCGGGCAAAGACAAAGAACTCCGCGAAAAACTCGTCCTACAAAGCCGGGGACTGAAAGACCAACTCGGTGCCTTCGAGGCGGAGTTAAAGACGATCGAAGAAAACCTCCGTAGCGCCTTGGTTACGATTCCCAACATGACGCACCCGGACGCACCCGTCGCCGCAACGGCGGACGGCAACAAGGTCGTGCAGGTTTCGGGTACCATCACGAAGTTCGACTTCAAGCCGAAAGATCACGTCGATCTCGTTCAGAGCCTGGACCTCGCCGACCTGGAAGCAGGGACGAAAGTCGCCGGGCAGAAGTTTTACTTTTTGAAGAACGAAGGCGCGCTCCTGGAACTCGCCTTAGTGCAATACGCGATTAGTACCCTGGTGAAAGAAGGCTTCACGCCGGTGATTACGCCGGACGTTGCGAAAATGAGCGTGATGGAAGGCACCGGCTACATGCCGCGTGACCCGAACCCCGAAACGCGACAGTTCTACACCATCGCGGACACCGATTTGTGTCTGATTGCCACGGCGGAAATCACGATCGGCGGGATGCACCTCGACACACTTTTTGATGAAGACGAACTGCCGCGTAAGTACGCTGGGCTGTCCCACTGCTTCCGCACCGAAGCGGGTGCCGCCGGCCGCGACACGCGCGGCCTGTACCGCGTCCACCAGTTCACGAAAGTCGAAATGTTCGCGTTCTGCACGCCGGAGCAAAGTGACGCAATTCACCAAGAGCTTCGCCAGATTGAAGAGAAACTCTTTCAAGGTCTCGGGCTACCGTTCCAAGTCATTGACACCTGCACCGGCGACTTGGGCGGACCCGCCTACCGCAAGTACGATCTCGAAGCCTGGATGCCCGGACGCGGCACGGCAGGTGAATACGGTGAGGTCACCAGCACGTCAAATTGCACCGACTATCAAGCCCGCCGCTTGAACATTCGCTACCGGTCCAAAGAAAAGAAGAAGACGCAATTCGTCCACACGCTCAACGGCACGGCCGTGGCTTGTACGCGGGCGTTGGTAGCCATTCTCGAAAACTACCAGCAAGCCGATGGCAGCGTGATCGTCCCGCCTGCTTTACGGCCCTGGGTCGGCAAAGATGTGATTGTGGCGAAGCCGAAAAAGTGATGGCGGGCAATCTCAATGATGAGAGTTTGATGGGTGATTGTGTTTCCGGTTGCAGAACTTGGTCCGCAGGACTAAATTGGTAAGGACATGCCTTCACACGCAGTCTGTACTAAGTATTGCGTGCCTGTTCCGAGTGACACCTGTTTGGTTCGGAGTTTTTTCCATGCGGATTCGTTCTCGCTTGGTATGGGTCGGGTTGGCATTTCTATTTCTAAGCGTGTTCGTCTCGTCGAACCATTCGCCTAAACTGGTTGCGCAAGCACCTGCGACCGCTGCCACGATCGTGATGGAAAAAGCACTCACCGCAAAAGTCATTCCATTTCTTGACGCCCATTGCAACAAGTGCCACAACAGCGACAAGCAAGCCGGCGGCGTGCCGCTCGACATTTACAAGTCGCTCGCGGACGCACGCAAAGACCGCAAGATGTGGGAAACGATTCAACGGGTCGTGGCCAACAATGAAATGCCACCCAAGAAACAAAAGCAGCCCGCTAAAGAGGATCGCGCCGAGTTCTTGACCTGGATCGACGACGCACTTGTGAAAGTCGATTGTGTCAATGCAAAAGACCCCGGCCGGGTCACGCTCCGTCGCCTCAACCGGGCCGAATACAACAACACGATCCGCGACTTGTGCGGCGTCAACTTTAAGCCCGCCGACAACTTCCCGTCCGACGACGTTGGCTACGGCTTCGACAACATCGGCGACGTTCTTTCCGTCCAGCCCGTGTTGCTTGAAAAGTACATGACCGCGGCGGACAGTATTCTGGATCAATCGCTCGTGAACGTGGGTGCGGTTGCTTCGTCGAAGCAGTCGTTTCGTCCGCAAAATCTCCTCGTGATTCCCCGCAGTGCTAGAACTCGTGAACAGCGCCCCAAAGTGATGCTCACAACCGAGGGTGCGGCCTCGTTAGAGAAGTACAACTTCCCAGCAACAGGTGAATACATCGTCCGCGTGAAGGCTTGGGGGCTTGCACACGAGAATACCCCACCGGAAATGCAACTCCGCATTGACGGCAAGGATGTGAAGACTTTTATCGTCACAGCCCCAGCCGATAAAGCTGAGGTTTATGAGATCACGCACAAAGTCGAAACCGGGGAACGTCGGCTTTCGGTTTCATTCAAGAACCCGACTGATCCCGAAAAAATCGAGGCGGACGAAAAACCACGGACCCTCGGCATCGAACTGATCGAAGTTGAAGGCCCGCTTAAAGGCGCCGAACGACCGCTACCTGCCTCCGCGAAATTGATCTTGGTGGCAATGCCGACCGGACCAGCCGATGCCCGCGATGCCGCTCAAAAGGTGATCGCGGAATTTGCCCGCCGCGCCTTCCGTCGGCCTGTAAAGCCCGACGAAATCACCCGGTTGATGAAGTTGTTCGACTTGGCGGTTTCCAAGAACGACCCGTTTGAAACCGCGATCAAATTACCGTTGAAAGCGATCCTGGTTTCGCCGCATTTTCTCTTCCGCATCGAACCCGATCCGCAGCAGGACTCCGCATCGCGCAAGTTGAACGACTTTGAATTGGCCACGCGCCTGGCGTATTTCTTGTGGTCAAGTATGCCGGATGATTCGTTATATTCACTGGCACAAAGTGGTCAACTCCGAAAGCCCGCCGTACTGAAAGCGGAAATCGACCGGATGCTGAAGGACGCTAAGAGTCAGTCTCTTGTGGACAACTTTGCCGGCCAATGGTTGCAACTCCGCAACATCCGCACGCTTTCACCTGACACCGAAACCTTCAAGAGTTGGGATGAGTCCCTCCGCAACTCGATGATTAAAGAATCGGAACTGTTCTTCGATTACATCGTCAAAAATGATCGAAGCATTTTGGAGTTTCTGGACGCGGATTACACGTTCATCAACAATCGGATGTCGTGGCACTATGGGATTCCAAATATCTCCGGCCCGGAATTCCGTTATGTGAAGCTCACAGACAAACGCCGTGGCGGAATTGTGACCCAAGCCAGTGTGCTAATGGTGACCTCAAACCCCACCCGCACTTCACCGGTAAAACGTGGCAAATGGGTTTACGAGAACATCCTCGGACTCCAACCACCACCACCCGCGCCGGATGTCCCCGAATTGCCGCCAGTTGGTGAATTGAAGGGGACGCTTCGCCAGCAGATGGAACAACATCGCGCCAACGCAACTTGTATGAGCTGCCATTCCAAACTCGATCCCCTCGGATTCGGCCTGGAGAACTTCGACGCGATTGGTGCTTGGCGGGACCAAGACAACAAACAAAAGATCGACGCCACCGGAATCTTGCCCGATGGCGCGAAATTTGATGGACCGGAACAACTGCGTCAGGTATTACTGAGCAAAGCAGACCTGTTTCGGAAGTGTTTAGCGGAGAAATTGTTGACCTACGCTTTGGGGCGTGGGCTAGAATATTACGACAAATGTGTCCTGGATGAAATCGGAACCAAGCTACAAGCCAATCACGATAAATTTTC
>JAYSXU010000810.1:0-8221 GCA_043716965.1 Fimbriiglobus sp. | reverse complement strand
GGGTTTCTGTAGCGCATCGTTCCAGCGTTTCCTATTCTGAACCCGTACCGACTCGACCGACCGCGTTGATCCCGTAACGGGCTTGCTCATGGATATTCCCGTCAAAAAACTGGCCCGGCTACTGAAGCCCGACCAACCGCTGGACGTCCGCGCGTCGGCGGTGGTGATGTTGGCGGAACTGGGCGTCAAGGACGCGGAGGCGTACTCGGAATTGATTACGTGTCTGGATGATGAATCCGAGTTGGTCCGGATTCCGGCGATCAAAGCGGTTGGCAAGTTGAAAATCATCAAGGCCCTCCCGGTACTGATCGAACGCATCAAGATCGGCGGGCAAGAGTCGAACCTCGCGGCGGAATCGGCGGCCAAGTTAGGTGCTGAGGGCGTGAAGGCGTTGCAAACCTTGATGGCCCACGTTGCCCCCGGCTTGCGACGATACATTGCCGCCGCGTTGACAGGTGCCGGGGCAGCCGGTGCCAGTGCGAGTGTGGCCGTGTTGCAAGACAAAGACCCCCAAGTCGCAGCGGCCACTGCCACGGCCATGATCGGGCGCATCCCCACCATGCCGGCAGACCAAAAAGCGACGCTGCTCAAAGAATTGATCGCGGTGGCATCCAACAAAAAGGTGAAACTGACACCGAACGCCGAGATGCCGATCGTTCGGGTGTTGGCCTCCTTGAATGACGCCAGCGCAGCGGACGTTCTGTGGGACCGCACCCTGCCACCCCACGCCCCGGAGGTGCGGGCGGCGGCGTTGCAAGCCGTCGGCGGGTGGACGCAATCCCCGACCAAGGAACAATGGCGGCGGCTGTTCGCCTGCGCGTCGGAGTCGCTGTTTCAAGTGGTCGCACCGGCGGTCATGGTGTTGAACCGGCTCCCCGTCTCGAACAAGATGCTGGACGATTGGGTGCAGTTGCTGCACGCCCCGGACATGGCCGCCCGCCGAATGGCGATCGACAAAATCGGCGACCGCGACACCGCCGAAGTCGCCGACGGGTTGATGGGCCAAATCCATCACGCCGACCGCAACTTACGCGACGCCGCCCGCGACCGGCTGACCAAACTTGAACACGGCCGCGAGTTGCTGGCGACCGCGTTGATGGCCGCCAAGCACACGGACGAAGCTTGGCAACTGGCCCGGTCGATGGCGCCCTTCGTGAACACATTCTCCGCGAAACTGCGGGACGACCTCTTCAAACAAACCTGCCACTACTTGGAGGCCAACGACCACCGCGTCGATCCGTTGTGGTTCCTGCTGAAAGAAGCCGATGCGACCGGACTGCGGGACAAGATGCACGACCAAGCCGTGGCGAAGCGCAAAAAGAAAGACTACGACACGGCACTGAAGTACCTAAAAACGCTGGTCCGCGACCCCGCCGTCGGCTTCCCGATTCGGCTGGAACTGGCGATGTGCGGGTTGAAGAAGTCGGACAAAGAAATCGCCGCCGAGAGTCGCGCCAACGACGCCTGCTTGCGCCAGTTTGAACACATCCTCGGGCAAGACGCGGACGAAGCGTTGAAGCAAATCGAGAAGGCGAAGTGGCTGGACGAGAACGATTTCTTCTACCTCGGCTTCCACTTTTCCGAACGTCTCGGCAAGGAGAAAGCCTTCGGAGCGGCCTTGCTCAAGTTCGTCGGGCAAGCCTCGCCCAAGTCCAAACACGCCACGGCCGCGAAGAACAAGCTGAAGTCCGTCGCGGCGGAGTAACGGTCGCGGACAGGGGTTTGTAGGTCGTGGTCGAGGCTTTGCGAGGCCCGACAGTGCCACGACAAGATGATGGGATGGGTCGAGAAGACTTTTTGACGGGATGAACAGGATTGAACAGGATCGCAGATCGGATTTTAATCCTGTTGAATCCTGTTCATCCCGTCAAAAGGTGTCGAGTGTCGGGCCTCGCAAAGCTCATCGACCACGACCTACAATACGCTAGAAAATGGCTGAACCATTGTCGGAGTGGGACGATGCTTGAAGTTGCGGACGCGCTGGAAATCGTGTTGGGTCGGACGAAGCCGTTGAAGCCGGAAATTACGGCGTTGATGTCGTCGTCACTGGGGCAGGTGATCGCGGACGACATCCACGCGGACGTGGACTCGCCGCCGTTCGACAAGGCACTCATGGACGGCTACGCGGTGCGGTCGGCGGACGTGGTGAACGGTGTGGCCGAGTTGCGAATCGTGGAAGAAGTGGGCGCGGGGAGTGTGCCGACGCAGACGATTTCCGCCGGCGAATGCACGGCCCTTTACACCGGGGCGCCGTTGCCCACCGGCGCGGACGCGGTCGTCAAAAAAGAGCTCGTCGCAGTGCTGGCCGACAATCGCATCCGGGTGAATGACCCGTCTGTGAAGCCGGGGCGACACGTGATGGCCCGCGGCGACGAGATGCGAACCGGGGAGGTCGTCCTGCCGCGTGGGACGGTCATCACGCCCGCCGTGTTCGGGTTGTGCGCCACGGTTGGCAAGACGGCGGTGCCGTGTATTCCGCCCGCACAAGTGAGTATTTTCGTCACCGGCAACGAACTGGTCGAAGCGAACCGTAAGCCGCGTGGCGGGCAGATTCGCAACTCGAACGGCCCGATGCTGGTAGCACAAACCGCGCGGGCGGGGGCGTTGCCCCGGTACCTGGGCGTCGGCACGGACGATGAAGCGGTGCTGGGTTCGCTGGTCCGGGAAGGGCTGTTGTCGAACGTGCTGATCCTGTCCGGCGGCGTGTCGGTGGGGAAGTTCGATCTCGTGCCGAAGGTGTTGGAATCGCTCGGGGTGACGATTCAGTTCCACCACGTGCGAATGAAACCGGGCAAGCCGATCCTGTTCGGCACCAAGGGCGACACGTTGGTGTTCGGCTTACCGGGCAACCCGGTCAGCGCGTTCGTGGGGTTTGAACTTTTCGTGAAACCGGCACTCCGGGTGTTGTCCGGAAAGACCGTGGCGTGGCACCCGCCGGTTCGCGCGACCCTTGCCGAGCCGTTCACCACGTCCAATGACCGCCCGACGTACCACCCCGCGAAACTGCACGGCGACAAAACGGGTGCCACCGTGACCCCGCTACCGTGGTCCGGCAGCGCGGACTTACGCGCGATGCTGAACGCCAACGCACTATTGGTGTTGCCCGCCGGGGACGTTCGCGGTGAAACTGGCGACGTGATGGACGTGATGGTTCTTTAGGAACCGCCAAAAGCAATGTTAACCACAGAGACACAGAGGCACAGAGTAAAGCCAAAACAAGATTATTAATGGTTTTCTCTGTGCCTCAGTGTCTCTGTGGTGAATCCGGTTTTCGGAGAACTGTGACACCCTCGGATGGAAGGATTCTCGTGAAGCCTGCTCGCGTCTTTTTACCGGCGATACTCTCGGGGCTGTTGCTGTGGACGGCGTTCTTCCCGCTCGACTTGGGCGCGATGTCGTTCGTCGCGCTGGCACCGTTTCTGACACTGGTGCGGGCGGAAGGGGTCGGACCCAAGCGACGATACTTCGCCGCGTTTCTGGGCGGGTTCGTCTTCTTCGGACTGGCGTTCAACTGGGTGCGCGTCGCCCACCCGATGATGGCTCTGTTCGCGTGGCCGGGGATCACGGTCTACTGCGCGCTGTACTGGCCGCTTGCCTTGTTCTTGATCCGCAAACTGGATCGGTTCAAGCTGCCGCTTTCCCTGAGTACCGCCGTCGTGTGGGTCGGACTTGAATACGTCCGGGCGCACTTCCCGACCGGGTTTTCCTTCTTGCAACCGCTGGGCCTGTACCAACTCATTGGCTGTGGCTGGTACTTCCTGGGGTACACGGTCCACGGGTTCTTGCCGATCATTCAATCGGCGGATTTGGGCGGGGTGTATCTCATTTCGTTCAGCATCGCTGGGGTCAACGGCTCCGTGTACGACTGGCTGATTCGCTCGACATGGGTGCGAACCGCGCTGAACTGGCCGACCGCTTGGACGCGGCCCACGTTCACCAACGAAGCCTACGTCGGCGCGTGTACGGTCATGGTGCCAATGGTGCTAATTTGTTACGGCACCGTGCAACTCGTCCACCCGCCGTATGAAAAAGGCCCCCGCATCGCGGCGGTGCAAGGGAACTTGTCGCAGAACGCCAAGATGGTTCGTGGCGATCAAAAGATTGAAGCGGAACCAGTCCCGTTACGTGATGAGTATGGTCCGTTAGCCCGCAACGCCGGGGTGCCACCCGACAAGACGATCCCCACGCCGGACCTCGTGATCTGGCCGGAAACCTGCTGGTGGGATAACTGGCTGACCGCCGCCGCCGATGTTCCGGACGAACCGGGCATCGTGGATTTCCGCCGAAAGGTGGACTACGTGCGCCGGTCACTCGGCATCGAATCCGCAAACTTGATGCGAACCCATGCCCTACTGGGGCTGAACTCCGAAGACTGGGACGGCACCCGCTGGGGCCGCGCGAACTCGGCGATTCTGATTACCCCGACCGGCGAGTTTGCGGGGCGGTACGACAAGATGCACCTCGTGCCGTTCGGCGAATACGTGCCGCTGAAAAAGCAACTGCCGTGGCTGCAACGGCTCACGCCATACGACCACGACTACAGTTGCACGCCGGGCGAAAGCCGGTCACTATTCGACCTGCCTGCCAAGAACGGCAAGACCTACAAGTTCGGCGTGTTGATTTGTTACGAAGACTCCGACCCTTCGATTGCCCGCCGCTACAACTGGGGCGGTGACGGGCGACCTGGCGCCGACTTCCTGGTGAACATCTCCAACGACGGCTGGTTCGACGGGACGGAGCAGCACGAAGAACACCTCGCCATCTGTCGCTTCCGCGCCGTCGAATCCCGGCGGAGCGTGGTCCGTGCGGTGAACATGGGCATCTCCGCCATCATCGACCCCGACGGCCGCATGGTCGCGCTGCCCAACGCCGAATCCTGGGAGAAGTCGAAAAAAATCTCCGCCATCGTTCGCGGCGAAGTCCCGATCGACAACTCCGGCACGCTATACGCCTACCTCGGCGACTGGGTGCCCGCCCTGTGTTGGCTGGCCGTTGTCGTTGGGTTAGTGGTAGGGCGAATGCCGAAGTATAGCGGGAAGTAGATTCTTCACCCGCCGTGGGACAGCCATTTCAAGGCTTGCGGCGGAACCGATCGGCGACGAGATGGGTTTGCACAATGGCGTCGCGGAGGTCGTTCAGCATTTCATCGCGGTCCATCGTTTTGTACCGGGTCGGGTCGATTGGCGGGCCATACGCAACGGTGATCGCGCGGCCTTGGGCGGGGAGAGGGAGCAGTTCCGGGCGCGGCCATTTTTGGTGTCGCGGCCACATCTCGTAAGCCCCCGCCAATGCCACCGGGACGATCGGGCAAGTCACCCGTTTCATCAGCAACGATATCCCCGGCTTGAGTGGTTGAACCTCCCCCGTATGGGTCCGTTCGCCCTCCGCAAAGATGACCACGGCTTGCCCGTCGGCGAGTTCTTTGAACACCGTTTGCAGCCCCTCTTTGCCGAACCCGCGATCAATTGGCACGGCACCGTAACAACGAATCAATCGGGCAAAATACGAGTTGTGGAAGAGATTGTGCCGCGCCAAATACCGCAACCGCCGGGTGGCCGCTTGCCCGATCAACCACGGGTCAATGAACGATTGGTGGTTCGACACAAGAAGTGCGGGGCCAGTCACGGGGATGTTCTCCCGCCCCGTCGCCCGGAAGCTCAGCCCGAACGTGATCGCGTGGTACGACAGCCAATACGTCGAATGATAAACACCCCGCGAAGTCAACTCCGAGTCCGCCATCGCTGAACCACCTCGACCATGTGTGCGAGTACCATCTCTTGGGATAGATTTGATGTATCAATCGGGACCGCATCGGCGGCTTTTTGGAGGGGGTCGATGTCACGGGTTTCGTCTTGATGGTCGCGGGCGATGATCTGTTCGATGAACTTGGCGAATTCGGGAGAGTCGTCCGAGAGGTTCAGTTTATCTTGAATAGCGCGGCGGCGGGCGCGGTGTTCGGCGCTGGCGGTGAAGAAGAATTTGACCGGGGCATTCGGGAACACGACGGTGCCTTGGTCGCGTCCTTCACAGATCATGTCCCGCCCATCGGCGATGCGGCGTTGCTCTTGTTGCAGCTTCCGCCGCACTTCAAGAAACGTCCCGACCCGACTGGCTGCACGCCCCATCTCTTCGGACTGAATCACCGACAACAGGTCTTCGCCGTTCAACTTCACGTGGGCGTCGGTCAACTCGAAATGAAACGGCTCAATGGTAGACGTGATGGCTTCAATGCCCCGAGGTTCCACATCCAGGACAAACCCGCGTCGCATCAACTCGAATGCCGTGGCGCGGTACATCGCCCCGGTATTCAACAACTCGAACCCGAGCGCGTTCGCCAACTGAGTCGCCGCTGTCGATTTACCCGACCCCGCGTGGCCATCAATGGTGATAATCATGGGCAACCGCGCGACGAGAACGGGCTGATGGCGAGTATTTATTCATACGACAGGTAGTCTGGAATTGTGCCCTGAAGGGGTACCGGAGTGTAGCCACGGGTGAAGCGATTCGCGCAACCTGTGGGCAGTGACACTCCGTTGTCAATCGCCTTGGAGGGGCGAAGGAATTCCGCTGCCCCTCCAGGGCAGTCGAGTTTTGGGTACCCGCTTCCAGGGGTTCCGCGAAGCGCTCCACCCCTGGCTACATTCCGTGACCCCTACCGGGGCCATCGAACATCAATCGCCCCTACTTGATCCGCAGCGTGATCGTGTCGCCGTCCTTGATGACGCCGTTCGTGGCTTGGGCGCCGGCGTGGAGGAGTTCGTATGTGTAGCTTCCGGCGGTGATTTCGACCAACTTCGTTTCGTTGGGTTCGAGGCGGTGGGACTTGCCGTTCACGATCATCGAAATCTGCACCGGGTATTCGTTGACGATACGCACCGTGGATTTCGGTCCGATCATGGCCATCGGGCTGGTGTCATTCGGCGAGTAGGCGGACGTACTCTTCGCGGCTTCGGACATCGACTTTTCGAGCCGGAGTAGTGTTTCTTCGATCCGCCTGAGCCGGGCGTCGAAATCGAGCACTTTGGAGATGAGGCCGGGGTCGGTCTTGCCAGTTTCGGCATTCTTGCGGCCTTGAATCACGTCTTCGGTGTTGTCGCGGAAGGTCTTGTTGAGACCCAATTCTTTCGTGATGTCTTCCAGTTGTTTCTTCATCGTCGAGAGGTCGTCGGCCTTGAGGGCGTCCTTCTTTTCGACCGGTAGCTTTTCGGCTGGTGTCTGCGCACTGACGGGCGCTGCGGCCAAGGCCGCGCCCACAAGAGCGGAGCGTAGGAAAGGGATAGTCGGAATCATGGGTGTATCTCTGGGTGCGATCGTCGATGGTGTGGTTGGCGCTAGCTTCGGTAAGGACACCAAGCTTGCGGCTTCAGGTCCGACACTCGGCACAATCGGTGCCATCGGTGTAGGAGTATCCAACTTGAGGTTAAGCTCCGGTTGCACTGGTGGCAAGCTAAAATTGACTGGCGCCGGGACAACCGGCTGCACAAGATCAACCGACTTTGCCGGTTGCATCGGTGGGGCAACTTCAGTAATGGCCAGCGGAGCCGGGGTTGCGGCAGTGGTTGAAGTAGAGGGAATCGCCGGTGCGATCGGTTCCGGTGCGATCGGTTGAAGCCGTGGAATCGGTGCGACTTCAATCGGCTTCGGAACGGCTGGAAGTGTCACAAGTGGTGCGATCAGTTCTGCTGGCTTCGGCACGTCGGGTGTCAACGGGGCCGGAATCGTGAGGGTGCCCGGCACAGCTAACGGTTCGATGGCAGCGGGTTTCACCACGTCCGGAGCTTTGGGCAACGGCGGCCATTGATTCGGCAAATTCGGGATCACCGGGGTGCTGGGTTTCGGGTCCATGCCGATAGGCGGCAAGATTGGGAGCATCGGCACTTCGGGCACTGCGACTTCCGCGCTGGTGTGAACGATCTGGCTCACAGGTGGTGGTGCCGGTGCGGGGTCGGGTTGCGGGTCCGCAGGTTTCAGGGCGGCGTTCCAGATTGGTTGCTCGCCTTGCACTTGAACCAGCGGCGACTTAATCGGCTCCGCCGTGGCGCCGGTGTAGAGGCCAAGGCTACCTGCCCCGACGGCAAGCCCCACCGTCGTGACACCGAGTACGGGTAACAGACGACGACGCGATAGCGGATGGTTCTCGGACATAGCTAGCCCCTCTTCCGTGAGATTCGGCTCGATCGACGGTGTAAAAAAAAGCCCAGCCGGACCACCGAAGTGGCTG
>JAYSXU010000809.1:0-2782 GCA_043716965.1 Fimbriiglobus sp. | reverse complement strand
TCCGCCGGTAGAATCCCGCCCGTGGGCTGCCAGGATTTACCGGCGGACTCACGTCGCGCCGTTCGCCGGTAGAAGGCTACGGCTTCGCCAGGAACTTGATGCACACGGGTTTCGGCACGTTGATTTTGTTGCCGGTCGGTTTGGGCACGCCGTCGTCGCCGATCTGGAAGACGACGACGCTGTTGCCGTCTTGGTTGGCAACCAGCATCCATTCGCCGGTGGGTTCGATGGCGAAGTTGCGGGGGATTTTGATCCCCTCGGTGGTGTGGCCGATCGCGGTCAACTTGCCGTTGTCGTTCTTGAACGCCGCGATGCTATCACCGACGCGGTTGGAGACGTACACAAACTTGCCACTGGGGTGGATGCGGCATTCGGCGGTGCTGTTGCCGGGAGTTGGTTTTGGCAACGTGGACAGCGATTGCGTCACTTCAAACTTGCCATGCGGGATGTCCATTTTCACGACGTTGGCGGTCGAGTTCAGTTCGCCGCAGACGAACATCAGGTCGTTCGACGGGGCGATATGAAAGTGCCGTGGCCCGGCGCCATCCGGGAGCTTAATAAACGGCGTGGTGTGCGGGGTGATCTCGCCGGTTTCGCGGTTCAGTTTGTAGACGAGGACTTGGTCCAACCCGAGGTCCGCGACGAAGGCGTAATTGCCGGTTTCGTCGAAGAAGCCGCAGTGGGCGTGGGGTTCACCTTGACGCGATTTGTCCACGCTCTTGCCCTTGTGTTGTACGAAACAAGTCCGCGCGTCGAGGCTACCGTCGTCCTTGATTTTGAAGACCGCACAACTCCCGCCGCCATAGTTCGCAACGATGGCGAACTTGCCGGACTTGTCCGTCGAAATGTGGCACGGCCCCGCGCCACCGCTGGTCAGTTGGTTCAGCTTCGTCAGCTTGCCGGTTGGCGCATCAATGCTGAACGCATAGACGCCACCGCCGTCCTTGCCGCCGCCGGATTCCCCGATTGCGTACAAGAACTTGCCAGTCGGGTCGATCGTGAAGAACGACGGGCTGCCGACTTCGACTGCCAGTTCCGGATCGGTCAACTTGCCGGTTTTCACGTCCAACTCCGAACGGTAGATGCCTTTACCGCCCGTATTGCCTCCCGTGTAGCCACCGAAGAAAGCCCAATACTTGCCCGATGCAGGCGGTTTCGCGGGTTGCGCCAACGCAACAGAGCCTGTGACCGCCAGGACGACCCCGGCGAGGAGAGAGCGGATCATCAACGTATCCTCCGAAGAAAGTGGAATTTCCCCGTTGCCGAACACTACGCGCGGGGTTGATGATATTATCCCGGACACCCCGATTGGTCACGCCATCACCCCAAGGAACTCGCCGATGCGTTACGCCCTCTTCCTGTTGCTGTTCATTTCCACGCCCACAATGGCTGCGGAACCCGGTGAGTGGGTCGAGTTACTGAAACCCGGCGACACGACCGTTTGGAAGGCCGTGGACAAGAACTGGATCGTCACCAACGACGTGACACTTGCGCCGGACAAACCGAATCGCCTCGCGGCCAAACCCGTGGAGGGGGGCACGGTCTGGGTCAACGGCGTAACGGGCCGGGTGGGGAACTTGTACACGAAACAGGCGTATGGGGATTGCGAAGTTCACCTGGAGTTCATGCTGGCCAAAGGGTCGAACTCCGGCATCAAGTTCCACGGCACCTACGAGATTCAACTGCTGGATAGCTTCGGCAACCCGAAGCTGTCCGGGAACAGCAACGGCGGTGTTTACCCGCGCGCGAAGCTCCCGCCGGAAAACGGCTACCTCGACGACGGCGTGCCGCCCAAAGTGAACGCTTCCAAGAAACCGGGCGAATGGCAGACTCTCGACGTAATTTGGAACTCACCCCGACTGAACGAACAAGGCGAGAAAGTGAAGAATGCCAAAGTGGTGAAAGCGGTCCTGAACGGCGAAGTGATCCACGAGAACCAAGAGGTCAAAAACGCCACCGGCGGCAATTGGAACAAACCGGAAGTGGCCAACGGCCCCTTCATGCTGCAATGCGACCACGGCCCCACCGCGTTCCGCAACGTGAAGATTCGAGCCTTGAAATGAACTCGGGGCGGGCCACTGACTCGCCCCTTGTCCGTTAATTTCACACGCCTTTAATACGTCAGCGTCAGGCCGAACGCGAAGCCGTGGATGAACAGGTCGCTTTCGTTCACCCCGGCCACGGTTTTCGTCAGGCCGCGTGACGTGTACGTTGGCACCGTTGGCAAGTTGTTGATGTTGATGGCACGGTTCACTTGGTCACCGGGGCGAGCCACGCTGCTCAGGTACATCACTTGGTAGCCCCCGAAGACGTTGAGCCAGGAGGTCATTTGGTAACCGAGTTGCAGGCTACCTTCTGGCAGCACGGCGAAGCGGTTCTCGGAGCGTTCGCCGGTGGCCGCAGGGTTGGCGTAGAAGCCACCCGGCGTCGTGGCGGTTGCGACTAACCCACCGCCGCCTAGCAGGCTCGTGGTGCCGTCAACGTTCACAACTTGACGCACGCCGCCGATTGCGATTTTGCCGACCGCGTCCAGGAACAGTGCCCCACGGGTAAAGCTTACCCGCCCGCCGATGTTCGCACCGTAGAACTGGTTGCGAACGCTATATTTGTCGTGCGTTGCAAGGATCGACGGTGATGCCAAGCCGATCCCGTCGAACGCCGAAACCCCACCGGGTAGTAATCGCGTCGAGTCATAAATGTCAAGTCGCTCGTTGACCGACATGTACCGGAACCCCGTCACGACATCGAGGCTGACCGAGTTGCCTTGAACGATCCGGAAGAA
>JAYSXU010000808.1:0-8225 GCA_043716965.1 Fimbriiglobus sp. | reverse complement strand
CATCGCCGCGGCCGTCACCGCCGCCGTCAGTATCCCAACCGTTGGCATCGGCGCCGGTCCGAGTTGTGACGGCCAAGTGCTGGTGTATCACGACTTGCTCGGGCTGTTCGACGGCTTCCGCCCTAAGTTCGTCAAGCGCTACGCCGAACTCGGTGAGGCCGTCCGCACCGCCATGCGCGACTACGCCAACGAAGTCCGAACCGGGACTTTTCCCGGACCAGAGCATGGGTTCAAATAAGCCATTTACAGCATGTCAAGGGTCTGAACTCTTGTAGGTCGTGGTCGAGTCTTCGAGGCCCGACACACGGCCCCCACCTACCGAAAGGCTGATCCCGTTCCGTTCGCTCGTACATGTCGGGCCTCGCAAAGCCTCGACCGCGACCTACAAATCCTGCACTCACCGGCCCGAACATCCCCACCGCACCCGCACTCCTTTCGTATAATCGCACTTCACACTGTTACCGCCTGCTTCAAAGGGTTCTGTTCATGGCTGAGAAGATTACCCCCCGCGCGAAGGACTATCCCCAGTGGTATTTGGACATCGTGAAGGAAGCGGGGTTGGCGGACAACTCCGACGTGCGCGGGTGCATGGTGATTAAGCCAACGGGGTACGCCATTTGGGAGAAGATGCAACGCGGCCTGGACAAGCTGTTCAAGGACACTGGGCACGTCAACGCTTACTTCCCGCTGTTCATCCCGATGTCGTATCTGGCGAAGGAAGAGGAGATGGCGGAGGGGTTCGCCAAGGAGTGTGCGGTGGTCACGCACTACCGGCTGAAGGCGGAGAAGGGCAAGCCGCTGCACGTCGATCCGGACGCGAAGCTCGAAGAACCGCTCATCGTGCGGCCCACGTCCGAAACGATCATTTGGCGGACCTACAAGGACTGGATTCAGAGCTACCGCGACTTGCCGATTCTCGTGAACCAGTGGGCCAACGTCGTGCGATGGGAGATGCGGACGCGGTTGTTCTTGCGCACCACGGAGTTCCTCTGGCAAGAAGGGCACACCGCCCACGCCACAGCTGTCGAGGCGGAAGAAGAGACCCTCAAAATGGTGCGGGTCTACCAGCAGTTCGCGGAAGAGTTCATGGCCATGCCCGTGATGGTCGGGCCGAAGTCGGACGGGCAGAAGTTCCCCGGCGCGATCTACACGTTGTGCATTGAAGCGATGATGCAAGACGGCAAGGCGCTGCAAGCAGGCACGTCGCACTTCCTCGGGCAGAACTTCTCGAAGGCGTTTGACGTGTCGTTCCAAAACGAAAAGGGGCAACGTGAGTTCCCGTGGGCGACGAGTTGGGGCGCGAGCACCCGGCTCATCGGCGGGTTAATCATGACCCACTCCGACGACAACGGCTTGGTGATTCCACCACGCTTGGCATCAACGCATGTGGTGATTTGCCCACTCGGTCGCACGGACGAGGAACGCAAGCCCGCGATCGCCGCCGCCGAACAACTTGCCGCCGAACTGCGTGCCCTGCCCCGCGACGACTTCTTCGGCTACGAACCGATTGGCGTGAAGCTGGACACGATGTACGACAAGCAACCCGGCTTCCGCTACGCCGAACACGAACTGCGTGGCATTCCGGTGCGGGTCGAAATCGGCCCGAAGGACATGGCCAAGCAAGCGTGTGCCGTCGCCCGGCGGGACACACCGGGTAAAGCCGGCAAGCAGTTCGACATCCCGTTAACCGGTGCGGCAACGCACATCGCCAACCTGTTGCGAGAGATCCAAAAGAACCTCTTCGATCGCGCCAAGAAGTTCCGCGACGACGGGATGCGGACGGCGAACAGTTACGCCGAGTTCAAGGAAATGATCGAGCAACCCGGCTTCATCTGGGGCCACTGGGACGGCACAAGCGAAACCGAAACCAAGATCAGCGAAGAGACCAAAGCCACCATTCGGTGCATCCCGTTCGACAGCCCCACCGACCCCGGCGCGTGCATGGTCAGCGGCAACCCGAGTGCGAAGCGGGTCTTGTTCGCGCGGGCTTATTGAAATCCAATCACTCCGCCGTCACCACTTCACCACCGGCGCGGGTGCTGAAAGAAATAAGCATGAGCACCGGCGTTGTCGTGCGAAGGAATCGCACGGAGCCGTCCGCCATCGTGAAGTTGGCGCCGCCGGTGTGGGCGCTTCCGTAAGCCCCCAGGCGATCCCACGCAATCACGTCTTGGCCACCCCAAGGCACAGGCGGTGCTGTGGTGTTCGGCGGAAGCACTGGCGGGATATAACGTGTCGGGAAGCTGAAGTTGATCGTGAGGGTGCCGATCATCAACAGCCCCGCGCCGGCGTTCGGACCAGGGACCGATGCCCACCCGGCATAACTGCCCGACGACTGCAACGCCGGTGTCGGAGCCGGTTGCAACGGGGCAGTCAGGTAACTATCGAGGTTGCCGTCGCCGATGTTTTTCTCGCCGAACAGGATCGTGTTGGACGCGCCATCCGTAATGTCGGTGATGCGCACGACGTTCGGCTTGGCGACGGTGGAGTAACTGAAGACCCCGTCGTTGGTCGCCCGTGACGGCGGGAACGACTTGCTGCCGGCGTTTCCACCGTAACTGCTCAACCCCATCGTGAACGTTCCGAACCGCACCGGGTTTTGGTCGAGACTCGCCGAGGGACAAATCAACCCCGCCAACGGCGTCGCCGCCACTGTCGCATCGCCGCCGAAGTTGTTCGTGGGAACAACATAGTCCCACCGCTTCTGCAACGGCCCTTGCTCCAAGTTCGCCAACAGTTCAACAAATAGCGACGTGTAGCGGTTGTCCGCGCCGGGGTAGGCGATTCCGGGTGGCATCATCCCGGTGGCCGCGTGGTAGTTGTGGGCAGCCAAGCCGATTTGCTTGAGGTTGTTTTGACACTTCAATCGTGCCGCCGATTCGCGGATTTTTTGCACCGCCGGTAACAGCAGCCCGATCAAAATGGCAATGATGGCAATCACGACGAGAAGTTCAATCAACGTAAACCCGACACGAGGCGAACGGCGCATGGTGAACCCCAACGAGTAATGGTGCGAGATGTGTAAGAGGTTATGACCAGTCCAACCCGAGTGCAAGCCAAGAGTCCGAAACCTGTACTGGAAAATCCGATCCCGTGCGCGAAACCGATTCAAAGCGTGGTATCGGTCGTCGAGTCGGCCTTGGCATTCCTTCATGTGAACTTCACGAAAGCGCCCCTCCCGTTTCCGGCATTCTCAGTAGTTCACTAGAGTACGTTGCGCGGGGTCTGGTTCTCTCCACGACGACCGCTGCTTCAATTGGGACTACTTTGCATGGCCACTGATACCGTCGCGCGGTCGCCATCGACTTGGCCTGAGGTGCTGTTCTCGGCGGCCACGAAAGCGGCCGGGCTGTTCATCTTGACCTTGGTCGCCTTACTCGTTTTGGTCCTGGTTCTGGATGCGTTTCCGGCGTTGAAACGGGCCGGTGAGTTTCAACTTTTCACCAGTCAAGATTGGATCCCGAAGCCCGCCGATCCGGGAGCGGGGTTGCCGAAACCGCCCCCGACGTTCGGCGCGCTGGCGTTCATCTACGGTACCGTCGTCACGTCCATCATCGCCATGTCGATCGCGGTTCCGTTGGGTGTGGCCTCAGCAGCGTTCTTGTCCGAAATTGCCACGCCAATGGTTCGCAAAGTCGGAGCATTTCTCATCGAGTTGCTTGCAGCGATTCCCAGTGTCGTCTACGGCTTCTGGGGCGTGTTCGTATTGGCACCCGTCGTGCAACTGGTCTTCAACCAAGTCGGCGGCCCGAACACCGGCGGCAATGGGATCGTCTCCGCAGGGATCATACTTTCGATCATGATCCTCCCGTACATCACCGCGATTAGTTTCGACGTTTGCCAAGCGGTGCCCCGGTCGCAGCGGGAAGGTTCGTTGGCGTTGGGTGCCACCCGTTGGCAAACGATTTGGAGCGTGGTGTTACCGTATGCGCGACCGGGGATCATTGCCGCAAGCTTCCTGGCACTGGGGCGGGCACTCGGGGAAACGATGGCCGTGACCATGTTGATCGGCAACCAAGCGGTCATTGAACTCAGCCCGTTCGCACTCGGCGACACCATCGCTAGCCGGATTGCGAACCAGTTGAACGAAGCCGACGAACCGGAGTTCCGGGCCGCGTTGATTGCCCTCGCACTCGTACTCCTCGTTGTGACCGCCGGGTTCAACATACTCGCGCGATTGCTACTCACGCAACTGACCGGCGGGCCGAAAGCACGATCGCTACCCGTAGTTGTCGCAACGGATTCGCCCTCCGAACGGCTGCCGATGCCGAAGCACGTGCCCCCGCGTGAAGGGGTTTCGTCCCGTTCGCGGATCTGGAGTCGCGTCATGGTCGGGGCGTTGATCGGTAGCTTCGCCCTGACCGTAGTGCCGCTGTTTTTGATCCTGGGATACATCACGGTGCGCGGTGTGTCGGCACTTGAAGTGAGCCTGTTCGTGGAGCGGGGCCGACCCGCGTTGACGGACGAAGTGTTCGAGAAATACAAGCAGGCCAAGGCAACCGGCGCCCCGATGCCACTGGATGATTTCGACCGCCCCATTCGGCGTGGCGGCGTCGGCCACGCCATGATCGGCAGCGTCATGATCGTCTCGCTCGCAACTGTTGTCGCGGTCCCGATTGGCTTGATGGCCGCAGTGTATTTGTCCGAAGCCCGTCGGTCACCGACCGCCAAGCTCGTCCGTTTCGTGACCGAACTACTTGGTGGCGTACCCTCCATCGTCATCGGTATTTTTGGCTACGCGCTGCTCGTCTACCCCTTCTGGTTGGGTGGCCGTCCGTGGGGGTATTCGGGCATCGCCGGATCGGTCACGTTGGCCATCATGATGATTCCGATTCTGGTCCGCTCGGCGGAAGAGTCGATGAAACTGGTCCCCGATTCGCTACGGGAAGCGAGCTATGCTCTGGGTGCGAACCGAATGCAAACAATCTTGCGTGTCGTGCTACCGGCGTCCTTGCCCGCGATCGTGACCGGGGTATTCCTCGCCATCAGCCGGATTGCCGGAGAGACCGCCCCGCTGCTTTTAACGGCGGGTAACATTGAACGCTGGCCCGGTTCGCCCACCGGCCAAACGCCGTACTTGCCGTATTACATCTTCAGTTATTCGCGGGGGCAGTACCTCGACCAACAAGAACAAGCCTGGGCCGCTACACTGGTGTTACTGGCCGTGGTGATGTTGCTCAACATCGGGACGCGACTGATTGCGGGCAAGCGAGTTGTGGCGGCCTCGCGTGCCGCTTGATAATTAGTGTAGAATCAGGCACAAGTGTCATACAGGATCACTGAGTAGCGGAGCTACACTTCGATGTTTTGGCGACTCTTCATTACCTACCTCACGCTTGTCACCGTTGCCGTTTCGTTGGTCGGAATACTCGTGCTGCAACGCGCCGGTGACCACTTCGCGGCGATTGCGTTAGACGTGGCGGCTTCCGTCGGCATGATCGTTTTGCTCTCGGTCGCGCCGGCCTATGTTCTGGCCCGGCGATTTACCTTGCCACTGGAACGACTCTCGGTCGGCGCCCAACGGCTGGCCGAAGGCGACTTGACGCATCGAATTTACACGGTGGGCAGCCAGGAAGTGTCGTCGCTTGCGAACACGTTGAACGCGATGAGTACGAAACTGGCGGGTTCCTTTTCCCAATTGCAACACGACAAGGAGCAGCTCCGCACCATTCTGTCCGGGATGGTGGAAGGCGTGATTGCGTTCGACCGGGACCAGAGAATTTTGTTCGCCAACGACCGGGCCGCCCAACTGTTGGAGTTCCAACCGGACCAAGCCGTCGGGCGGAAGCTGTGGGAAATCACCCGGCAACGGGCGGTTCAAGAAGCGGCGGTGTTAGGACTGCGTGGCGTCGGACCGTACCGCGAGGTACTCGATTGGAAGGGCGGCACGGAGAAAAGTCTTGCGGTCTATGTGTCGTGTTTACCCGGACCGAACTCGCCCGGCGCGGTCATGGTGCTGAACGACATTTCGGAGATTCGTCGCCTGGAACGACTTCGCCAAGACTTCGTCGCCAACGTGTCGCACGAACTGAAAACCCCGCTGGCCAACATCAAGTCGAGTGTGGAAGTCCTCATGGACGGCGCGGCGGAAGACCCGGCCACACGGGGGATGTTTCTGTCGGAGATCGACGTCCAAGCGAACCGCCTAGATGCACTCGTGGCGGACTTGCTGAGCTTGGCAAAAATTGAATCCGGCGAAGCGGGGTTAGAATTCGAGGTCGTGCTAGTCGAGGACGCGGTTCACGCTTGTCTTGACCGCCACCGAACCCGCGCCGAGGTCAAGGGGTTGACACTGAACGGGGTCGCGCTCGTCGGCTGTCCGCCCGATCTGGGCGTGTGGGTTGATGAAGAAGCACTGGCGCAGATTCTCGACAATCTCGTCGATAACGCGATCAAGTACACCCCCGAACAGGGTCGAATCACGGTTCGCTGGGAAGCCACCGATCAGCAAGTTTGTTTTGAAGTGGAAGACAGTGGCATTGGCATCCCCGACCGAGACATGCCACGGGTATTCGAGCGATTCTACCGCGTGGACAAAGCCCGCAGCCGCGAAATGGGCGGAACCGGCTTGGGGCTTTCTATCGTCAAGCACTTAGTCCAGGCGATGAAAGGGACCGTCCGCGTCACCAGCCAAGTCAACCTGGGCACCACTTTCCGCGTCTGCCTACCCCGCGCCGCCGAGCGGTAACCAGTTAGCCGTTTTGATGCCCGGTGAATGGCTTCGTGACTTCATTCAGCGGGCCGTAGAACTCGGGGCGGCGCCAGTTCACGCGGTCGATTTCGTATTCGCCGACGCAGTGGATCACTTTTTTGGCGCGGGCGAGTTCAGGGTTCACCTCGGCATAAATGACCGCTTCGGCGTCGTGGTCGGCCATTGCTTGATAGTCACCGTTGAAGTCGGTGATCGAACTGTGGCCGATGTAATGGTAACCCGATTCCACGCCGACGCGGTTGACGGCGAGGTAATAAACGTGGTTCTCAAATGCCCGCACGCGGGAAACGAGTGTGGCCATTTTGATCGCTTTATCGGCCCAGTTCGTCGGGAGTACGATCAGATCCGCACCGGCCAAGGTCAAGATGCGGGCGGATTCCGGGAAGCTCCCGTCGAAGCAGATGTTGATGCCAATCATCAAACCACCCAAATCGTGGACTTCAAACGGCTTGTCACCTGGATCGGTGAATCGGTCCGCGCCCACACACGGGAGGTGTATTTTGCGATAGGTCGCTACAGAACCCGTTGGCCCGATCAACACGCAGGAGTTGAATAATTTCGGCCCGTCGCGTTCCAAGCAACCAAAAATCACCCAGACGCCACGTTTCGCACAATCTGTAGCGATCAAATCCGAACTCGGACCGGGAATGGGTTCGGCACACCGTAACGCCTCTTCCCGGCTGGTAAAGCCGTACCCGGTGAGAGCGCACTCGGGGAAGACGATGAGCTTGGCACCCGCGTCGGCGGCGATGGCCAGTTTGGCCAGCACCGCTTCGAGATTGACCTCGGTGCGACCTAGTTGGCAATCCATCTGCACGCCAGCGATTTTCCAACTTGCCATCGGCACGATCCCCAGGAATGCTTACTTGGGCAGTGGCGTTGCCGCACGCTTGATGAGTTCGAGATACTTCGCTATCCGGGCATACTGTTGCAGGTCGCCGAACTCGCGCAAATCGACGCCTTGTGGCTTGACCGCTTGTGATAGCCAATACTCCGCATCTTTCATGTTGCCCATGTTGATCGCCAGTAACCCGCGGTCGTAGTTGTACAGCGATTCTTGCTGCAACATTCCGCGTTTATTGTGAATGCTTGCGACGTAGGTCACGATCGGTGACGGCGGGTTTTGTTGGGTATACGGGGAGGCAAGCAAACCGCTGAACGTCCCACCTGCAATTGTCGAAACGGTGCCGACCACGGCATCCAGGGTCCGTTCAGGGGCGTCCCAGATTATCGGCTTGAATGGCGACTTCGGCAACGCCTTTTCCGCACCAACGAAGTTCCCTTCCAGGCGGCATTTCAGCCCGTCGAGTTGCTTCAGGGCAACGTACAGTTGGTTGCTCGGGTCTTTCGCGGCAAACTCTTCCGTTTGGGCTTCGAGGCTGCCTAAGCGGGCGGCGGCGTCTTCCAATTTGCCGCCTCGGAGCAACACACTAATGCTCTGCGCCAACATCGCGTTGCGTTCCGGACCCGGCTCTTTGCCGTCTTCGGTGAGATCGTTGAACAGTTCCAATGC
>JAYSXU010000807.1:0-2783 GCA_043716965.1 Fimbriiglobus sp. | reverse complement strand
ATCCGCCTGTTCAACAACTCCGGCGTCTACCTCGACCACCCGCCCTTCAACATCCCCGCCGCCAACCTGGAGCTAGTCCTAGAAGTCCCCGACCACGGGTTCGGCAAGCTCTACAACCCCGGCGTCATCCGCACCTTTCGACTGACTTTCCCAAAGGCCGGATGAGAGAATGGTGTACCTGTCTGGATTTTTTGGCAATTGGGATTTGTAGGGTGCGGCCGACGTTTTGCGAGGGCACCGACATTCGACTTTTGACAGGATTCACAGGATTGAACAGGATTGAAATCTGATCCTAAATCCTGTTCAATCCTGTGAATCCTGTCAAAAAGTCTGATCGACAGTTCGAATCACATATCAGTAACTGTCGGCCCTAACGGTCGTGGCTCGGATAGATTGATTGTCCTTTCACACTTTGGGCAATTGCTTGCCTAGCACGGCGGCGGCGCGGCTTCGGCCAGTGGGTGTGAGTTTTAGGATTGATCCTTGTCGGGTGACGGTGCCATTTTGCTCGGCGCGGTTGACGACGCGGGTGACTTCGGTGGGGGGCCACAGGAGGTGGCGGTGGAGGCCGGTTAGCAGGGCTTCGTCCGGTTCGGCGGGGGTGTTTTCGTGCTGGTACAGGTGAATCGCCAACATCGTTTCGAGGAACTCGCGGCGTTGGCGGAAGCGGCGAATCGCGTCCGCGAGGATGCCCCGTTTCGGCGCGGCGATCGACACGACGGCGAACAACCCGCCCAGCGTGGTGGCGACCATGCCGGCGGTGTTCGTTTGGAATTGGTAGGCGATCTTCACGCCGACGATCGAAGCCATCACGGCGAAGACGACGCTGAGAATCAGCATCCAAACGAGGCGGTCCGTGAGCAGTCGCGCGCAGATGGCTGGCAATACGAGAAAGGCCACGACTAGCACCGGGCCGACGGCGTCGAACGCGGCCACCGTGGTGACGGAGACGACGGTCATCAGCCCGTAGTGCATCAACCCTGGCAAAAACCCGAGGCTCGTTGCCAGCGCCGCATCGAACGTGGTCAGCTTCAGTTCCTTGTAAAACACCGCGACGAGTAACGCATTAATCGTGAACAGCCCCAGCATGATGAGCGTCGGTTGGCGACCCAAATAGAGCGAACCCAGGTAGATCGGTCGGGTCTGATTGGCGTACTCGATGTGTCCCAGCAACACTTGGTCCACGTCGAGGTGCGTGTCGCGGAAGTTCATCGAGGCTAACAGTGTGCCGATGCTGAAGAGCGCGGGGAACACCAATCCAATCGCGGCGTCTTCCTTCACGAGTTTGGTGCGCTGCAACAATTCCACCAACGCGACGGTCAACACGCCACTAGCCGCGGCGCCGATCGACAACCACGGCGACGCTAGATCCTGGGTGACGAAGTAGGCGATCACGATGCCGAACAACAGCACGTGGCTAATCGCGTCGCCGATCAACGCGAGCCGGCGCAACACCAAGAACACGCCCGGCACCGCACACGCGGCGGCCACGGACGACACGAGGAACAGGGATTCTTGCTCGGCGAGTGTCATCGGGTTGTCACCGCGAGTGTGTGGGAACGAGACACGAGATTCGCCAGAATCCCACGACGGGGGGCGAACAGTAGCGACACCAACGCGAACCCGGTTGCGACTAGCACGATCGTCGGCCCGGTCGGCACCGCTTGCCCGCGTTGGCTGAGGGTGTGGCTGAGCAACGTCCCCACCAACCCCGCCGACGCGCCGAAGATCGCAGCCAAGGTGACGACGTGACCGAGGCGATCGGCCCATTGTCGCGCGGCGGCGGCGGGAGCCACGATCAACGCACTCATCAGCACCACGCCCACGGTTTGCAAGCCGATCACCACGGAAAGCACCACGAGTGACGTGAGTAACCAGTCGAGACGGCGGGTCGGGAACCCGAGGCTGGCGGCAAAGTCCGGGTCGAAACTGAGGAGCTTAAATTCCTTCCAAAACAGCACCATCACAAGCACCGCCGGTCCCCCGAGACCGATGAGCGGGCCGAGGTCTTCTAGGCGCATCGTTGCGGCTTCTTGGCCGAAAAGATATTGCTGCAACCGCACGGAGGCGGCACCGGGGACGTTGTGTTGCAAGTAGGTCATCAACACCAGCCCCAACGCGAAGAACGTGGCGAGCGCCCCAGCCAAGGCAGCATCGAAGGTCGCTTGTCCCCGGCGCACGATTCCGCCAACAATCGTCAGCGCTAGCCACCCCGTCACGGCGGCCCCTAGCAGCAAGACCACTTCCGAACGGCCCCCACACAAGTACGCCAGCGCCACCCCCGGCAAGGCGGCGTGCGAAACCGCGTCCCCTTGTAAACTTTGCCGCCGCACCACGGCGAACGTCCCGATGCTACCGCTGATCGCGCCCAATGCGGCCGTCCCCAACGCCACGGGGCGAAGCGTCGGATCGGTGAGGAGTGACAACAGGTTGTCAACAAACTGCGTCATCGCGGTGTCACCTCAATCTTCGATCGGCGGGGTGGGGTTCAACCGACCCGATTGACTCGGCTCGGTTTGCTCGCCGAGGCGGGCGAGTTCATCCGCTTCCCAGGATTCTTGTTCGTCGATCGGCTCCACGTGGATCGTCACTTCGAGATGGGGTAACGCGGCCCGCAACTGGCTTTCCACACTGTGGGCGATCCCGTGTGCGTCACGCACATTCATCGACCCATCCACGAGGAGGTGAAAGTCCGCAAACTTCCGCCGCCCCGCTTGTCGTGTGCGAAGCAAGTGAAAGTCCGCACCGACCGGCAGTGCGCCGCGAATCTGATCGCGGAGTTG
>JAYSXU010000806.1:0-2790 GCA_043716965.1 Fimbriiglobus sp. | reverse complement strand
AGAGTTGGTCACGACGCTGAAAGACGGCGACGTTCGACGCGGTCAAGTCGTGTTCAACAGCCCGAAGGCCGCCTGCATTACGTGCCACGCGATCGGATACCTTGGAGGGAAACTGGGTCCGGACCTGACGCGAATCGGCGGCATTCGCTCCGAACGGGACTTGCTGGAAGCGATCGTTTTTCCGAACGCCAGCTTCGTGCGGAGTTACGAACCCGTACACGTGACCACGCACGACGGCCGCGTGTTCAACGGTATCCTCAAGAAGGACGCGCCGGACGAAGTGATCCTCGCCGTGAGCGCGACGGAGGAAGTTCGCCTTGCCCGCGCCGACATCGACGAGTTCAAACCCGGCGCTGTGTCTGTGATGCCTAGTGGGCTGGATCAACAACTGACGAAGCAGGAGTTGGCGGACCTCGTGGCGTTTCTGAAAGCTTCAAAGTAGTGGATAGTGGTTAGGAAGGAAAACACTCTGCGGTTTTGCTATCCACTAACCACTATCCACTTTTCGTCCGACTGCGAACGGTGTCCGTTAGCCACTGGATCACGAAGAAGAACACGGGCGTCAGGAACACACCGAACAGCGTGACGCCGATCATCCCCGCGAACACCGCCGTGCCCAACAGCCGACGCATTTCCGCGCCGGCACCTTGGGAAGTGAGGAGTGGCACGACACCCAGGATGAACGCCACTGATGTCATGACGATCGGGCGGAGTCGCAACTGACACGCCTCCAACGTCGCTTCCCGTAGCGATGCCCCGGCCTCGTGTCTGGACCTAGCAAATTCCACGATCAGAATCGCGTTCTTGCACGCTAAGCCGATCAACACGACGAACCCGACTTGCGTGAAGATGTTCACATCCTGCCCGGCAATTAGCACCCCGGTGGCAGCGCACAACAAGCACATCGGCACGACGAGAATGACCGCAAGCGGCAACGTCCAACTTTCATATTGTGCTGCCAGTACCAAGAAGACCAACACTACGGAAAGCAGGAACGCCCACAATGCGGTGTTGCCGGATTGCTGCTGGAGTAGTGCGAGTTCGGTCCACTCCGCGCGCATGTCGTTCGGCAATTGTTGGTCGGCGAGTTGTTCCAAGCTCGACATGGCTTGCCCGGTGCTGACACCTTGAGCGGGGTTCGTCGTGATTGCGGCGGCGGGGTAGAGGTTGTAGCGCGTGACCATCACCGGCCCGGTGATTTCCTGCACCTTCACGAACCCGGAAAGCGTGACCATCTCGCCCTTGCGGGTTCGCACGGTCATGTGCCGTGGGTCGTTGACGTCATCCCGGAACTTCGAGTCCGCTTGTACGTTAACCTGCCACGTTCGACCGAAGCGGTTGAAATCGTTCACGTACAGTGACCCGAATTCGACCTGCAAGTCGTTAATCACGTTCGTGACGGGCACCCCGGTGGCCTCGGCGCGTTCGCGGTCGAACTTCAATTCCAGCCACGGCGCGTCGGCCCGATACCCGGTAAACGACCCCTGCAAATCCGGGCGATTCGTCGCACCCACGACGATTGCTTCTGCCGTTGTTTGCAATAATTTCGGGGACGGGTCGCCACGATGTTCCACCATGAGTTTCATCCCGCCGGTGGCACCAAGACCATCAATCGGAGGGGCGCCGAAGACGTTGACGATGGCGGTGTTGATGTTGTCGTCGCAGGCCACTTGCAATTTCGCGGCAATCGCGTCCGCCGTTTTGTCGGCCGCGCGGCGGGTATCAAACGGATCGAGCATCACGTAGACCGTGCCGAAATTGGGGGCGTTCGCCCCGAGCAAGATCGACGTTCCGGACACGGCGATGGTATGCGCCACGCCCGGAATTTGCCGCGCGATTTCGTCCACCTTGCGGACCGCCGCGTCACTGCGTGTCAACGACGCCGAGTCCGGCAGTTGCAGGTTGACGAGCAGGTAACCTTTGTCCTGGTTCGGAATGAACCCGACCGGCGATTGGCGAATGACTTCCACCGTGAGGTAAACAAAGCCAGCATAGGCAAGCAGCACAACGGGCGTGACCCACAGCAGCAGCTTGATGACCGACAAGTAACCCGTCGTTAGCACCGCGAACGCCTGGTTGAACAGTGCAAACCCCCAGCCCAACAACCGATTCAACACGATGCGTAACAGCCAGCCGACACATAACCCAATAAACGCGGCGGCTACCGGGACGAGCCAAGGGATGATCGCGGCGACCCGCTCGAGTTGATCGGGCGTCACTTGATCGCGGAACCACTCCGTAAGCGGTGTCGTGTGGCTGGCGTAGTATTGAATCCCAACGTAAGCCAACCACGCGATCGCAAGCGGGAAGACGATTCGGGGTAGTGGCTCCCGGACCCGTTCACCTCGGGGCTTCAGCAGTAATGCACACAGTGCGGGGCTGAGTGTCAACGAGTTGAACGTTGAAAGCAGCGTCGAGATCGCAATCGTCACGGCGAATTGGCGGAAGAACTGGCCGACGATGCCGGTGATAAACAAGCACGGGATGAACACCGCTGCCAGCACCAACCCGACCGCAATCACCGGCCCGGCGACCGCATCCATCGCCGCGATCGTGGCGTCCATCGCGGATTTCCCAAGTTCGATGTGATGCTCGACCGCTTCCACGACCACGATGGCATCATCCACCACGATCCCCACGGCCAGCACGAGACCGAACAGCGTGAGTGCGTTAAGGCTGTACCCCGCTAATGCCATCGCGCCGAACGTCCCGATGATCGCCACGTGAACTGCCGCCAACGGGATGATCGCGGACCGCCAGCTTTGCAAGAACACGAGCATCACGATGGCC
>JAYSXU010000805.1:0-2794 GCA_043716965.1 Fimbriiglobus sp. | reverse complement strand
GCGTAGTAGATCGCTTTGCCGACGCACTGCGTAGGTGTAGTAGACCGTGTTGGTTTCGGACCGTTGGCAAACACCCAGTTAAACCAGTCGAACGCTCGGAAGGCACTTGCCAGTTCAAACACTTCGACGGAGGCGGTGTAGCGGGGGTTAATCTCGATCACGAACGGCGTACCGTCGTTCAAAATGAAGTCGATGCCCCACACGCCGATGAGGCCGGTTCGCTGGGCGAGGCGTGTGCCCAGCGCGGTCAATTTTTGCCGCGACACGCCACCGACATCAATCGGGCCGATGTTCCCGGCGTAGGCAAACGGCTTCGCGTGCAACCACGGTTCGCCGACGAGTTGCTCGGTGACGCCGATGATTTCGCAATGCGTTCTGTTCGACACATAGATAGCTGACATCGCCGGGCCGGGGATGTACTCTTGCAGCACGAAACGAGAGGGATCGGAGATTGTCTCGCCGTCTTGGAACACGCGAATGCCGTGGCCACCCGACCCGTTCAACGGCTTCCGCAGCCAGCGTCCCGGCAGTGACGGGGCGTTGTCACTCGGCACGGTCGTTGGGGTTGCGAACCCCAACTCATCGCCAATGCGGGCAAGGGCGAACGGGTCGCGGACCACGTTCAACACGGCGGCGGAGTTACCCCACAGCGGGCGTTCGGCGGCAAGTTCTGTAATGAGGTCCGGGTAGTTCTCTAGCCCACCCGTGTACATCCACGGCATCGGCGGGGAGTTGGCGGCGAGCCGGAACAGCCCTTCGGGATAATCCTCAAACGGGCAGCGAACGCACTCGCAGAGTTGTTGCGTGTCCACGTCCGCAAACAAGTCGATGGCATACGGCTCCACCCCGCCACGAACGGCACTCGCAGCAGCCGCGCGAGCGCTTGCACCCAGAATCAGCAGGCGTTGCTTCAAGGTGACTTCGGCACCGGCAGGCCGAAGAACCGGCGGATGCTGCGGATTTCTTCTAGCCGCATCACGCGCAGCACGTCGGAATAGTCGTCGGTCCAGGTGTCCACTTCGGGCAGCACGTCCATCTTCTTCCACGGGAACACGAACGTGCCGAAACTCGCGTTGTCGTAAATGACGTACCCCGCCGCGCCCGCCACCGAGCCGTAGCGAAGGTCCGCCGCTTCGCCGAGGACGGTGTCACTGAGGTCCGCTTCGGTCTTCGCCAAGATCACCCACGACGACCGCGTCTTGCCGGAGCTATCGTCGTTGTTGTCGCTGAACAACCGTGCTCCTAACCCCGTGTCCTTCGCCAACCGTGCGACCACGGGTTCGAGGTCGATGTAACGGTTCGAGATGTGCAGCGCCAGTAGCCCGTGTTCGGTCAGGTGGCTCTTGTACAGTTCCATGGATTGCTTGGTCAGTAAGTGGATCGGGATCGAGTCCGAACTGAACGCATCAATCAGCAACAACGCATACTTTTCGTCGTTCGATTCGAGTTGAATCCGGGCGTCCCCGAGGATGATGTTCACGTCCGCCCCGCGCTTCTTGGCGTCGTTGACGTAGGTGAAGTATTTCCCCTCTTCGACCAACTTCACGACGGTCTTGTCGATCTCGTAGAACGTCAGCTTCTGGCCCGCTTTCGCGTAGCAGGCTACGGACCCGGTGCCGAGGCCGACCATGCCGATGTGCCCGTTCGGGTCGATGTCGCGGAGCCGTTTCACGATCGCACCCACGGGTCCGGTGCGGTGGTAGTACGTCAGCGGTTCTTGGGTCATGTCCCAGTGGCTGTACATCCCGTGGAAGGCCAACGCGGTCCACGGGTTCATCGCCGTCAGCAGTGGAACGTCGTCGAGAATGGGAACGGTCCAAGTCTTCGCCGCCTGCACGCCGTGCAGCGTGGTGCCGTGCAACAGCTTGTGAAACGGCTGCGGATAGCGGTAAATTTTAATCGGCTCGACATCGGTCACAAGCAGCCCCAGCCCGCCCATGACCGCGAGATGGGCGTCCTCACGGTTCAGGTCTTTTTCTTCGTATAGTCGCATCTCGAAGGGGGAGAAATCTTCGTCGTACTTCTCGACCCGCATGATCCCGAAGAAGCTGCGGTGCGATTCGACCACGCCCTCCACACGGGCCGTTCGCCAGTAACAAACGAACAACACCGCCGCGACACACAGCCCGAACCGGATCGGGCGGTCAATGAAGAAGAAGCAGAACATGCACGGCAGCGCGTACAACGTGAATATGACGACAGTCTTTGAAGTGAACTCGATGTTCAACCGGCAGTAGGCCAAGGCTTCAGTTGAGTGCCGTGCCAACCACCGACACGCTGGCAAGAACCACGAGGTCTGTTCCGGCATCACGGTGAGCCACCCGACCAACCCGAGCATCCCAATCGGGATGACAAGGTCGAGTAGAATTCCGAGACCTTGTTCGGATTCCGATTTCTTTTTGTTCATCGCATCGGTCACCGTTTCGGACAGAGTCGGCACCAGCATACAGCCAATCGCAATCGCAATCGGGTACTCGTAGTCCACGGTGAACAGCACCGGGGCGACGAGGGCATTGAACAGTCCCCCAATCATCCCGCCGATCGAAATCCACAGGAAGTAACCCGTCAGGTAAACCGGGTGCGGCCGCGCACGGGCCAGTTCGCTGTGCATCAGCAGTGCGGTAAAGAAGTAAACAACGAGGTGGATCAGCAGTGCGTAAAAGACGCGATTCGCCATCACGTTCGAGATCAGCACGAACACGAGAAGTAGCGTCAACACCGGGCTGAGGTTGGCCATCACAATGCGGAACCAGTCGGGGGTCCGGGCGAAGGCGATTATGAACGTGAGCAGGTA
>JAYSXU010000804.1:0-2801 GCA_043716965.1 Fimbriiglobus sp. | reverse complement strand
GTCGTCGTAGCCATCGACCGCCGCAATCAACGACATCGACCCCGGCGCAAACCCGACCAACCGAACGTGCCCTTCCCAGGTGCAGTCGCGTTCGAGTGATTCAATCATCCATTCAATCCTCTCACCAGAAATCGCCAAGGAACCCTGTTGCGTCGCGTCTTGGAACACAAGCTCTTGCGGGAGCGAAAGCGTGACGACGAACCCGGTCGCTGCGATCAACCCCGTGTTTTTCACGACGACGCGGCAGGTCACTTCGGCATCGACGGCCATCGTCTCGGGGACAGCGAGTTTGATTTCGAGTTGGGTGGCCACCGTGACGAACTCGACGGTCGAATAAACCGGCGGCACGTTCGCCGCCGTCACCGCAACCTGCCACCGGGTCGAACCCACAGGGCTGTGCGGGAATTGTAAGTCGATCACCTGCGTCTGACCGACGCGAATACACTCGGTGACTTCCGGCACGCGCACTGCTTCCGCATTGTTACCGTAGGCCGCGATGCGAATCCCTTTTCCGTCCGCTTCCCCACGATTGGTCACAACCAAGCGGACGTGGACCGGCTGCCCGGCCCGAACGACAGCGGGTACTTCACACGTGAGTGAAAGCCGGGGCAATGCCAACGGCCCTTGCGCAATCCGCACCAATGCCGGCGTGTACCGGAACAGTTCGGCTTCGGGGGTGAGCACAATCCGAACGCCGATGACGATCGGCACGCCGGGGTCAATTTGCCCCAGGTTCCATTTCAAGCCCCGCGTGGTCCGCTGGGCCGGGTGGGTCGTTTGGACCGTGCCCACTTCGGGCGGCAAGGCGAACTCGACCTTGCACTCCCGCGAAAACGTGTGCGAGCGGTTCTTGATTTCAAAGCGGTACGTCCGAACCGTGTCGGGGTCGCTCGGGTTGTGGGGAACTTCGTGCTCGACGACCTGCCAATCCTCGGACCGAAGCGCGGAAAGCGGCTGCGGTGTGATGCTGGGAGTCGGTCGGTCCGTGACGGCGACCGATTGCGGTGGGATGCGGGTGACGTGGCGGATCGCGCTTTCACTGGCGGCCTTCGTTGCCGAACTCTCGGGCCGGTTCGTCCGGGCGGACTGGTACTGGGAGAACGCTGCACCCAAGTCCAGGTTGGCCCAACTAGACAGCAACGACCCCTTCAAAACCCCCGAGTCCGCCGCGACCAGCCACGAGGGTAGCGGGTTGGCCGGTGTCGCCTCGTCCAGTATGGATTCGGAAAACGTGGAGTCATCAGCAGCCATGCGACCAGTCTCGTGGAATCAATTGGGCCGCGTTGTTGCCCGGTGCAATATCAGTAACCGCACCAACAGCGCATTCCAGCAACACAAGAATCCAACGCCTGCAACCGTAGAATGCAAACAGGTGATGTCAACAGGCTGGCAGAACTTTCCGGACCGCATGGGCCACGAGCATTCGGACATTCACCTATGACGCGACCGTTTTTTGATGTTCGCATGAAGGGCTTCCGCGATCGGGCGGAAGTCGAGCAGGTGTTGCGGTTACTCGATGATCGCACGCAATGCTTGGCAGAAGAATTGGTGTCCCTACCAGAACTGGCGTGGCGAGTCTTGTCCCGTGCGATCATTTCGCAGGTGAACGTACCGGGCTTTGCCCGTGCCGCAATGGACGGCTACGCCGTGCAGGCGGAGAACACGTTTGGCGCGGACGTTTATAATCCGCTCGCGCTGCGCATCATTGGGGAATCGTTGCCAGCGCTGCCGTTTTCGGGGACTGTGCAAACTGGCGAAGCGGTGCGGATCATGACGGGGGCACCCATCCCGAATGGTGCGGACGCGGTGCTACAAGCAGAAGACACCGAAGAAGAACCGGGCACGGGTCGGGTACTGGTCCGCGAACCCGTGTCACCCGGTCGGCACATCGGACGCATCGGGGAAGATGTAACACAGGGTTGTGAAGTCCTGCCGATCCGTCGCAAACTTCGTCCGCAAGACGTGGGTTTGCTCGCCTCCATCGGCATCGGGGCAGCCAACGTAATCCGTCGCCCACGGGTCGCGGTATTGGTCACCGGGAATGAATTGCTGCGACCGGGAGCGATGCCTCACAGCTACCAAATCGTGGACAGTAACTCCCCGATGCTGAACGCACTCGTGCTACGCGACGGGGCGGAGTGCCTGCCTGTTCAGTATCTCGAAGACCGCTACGAGACGATCCGCGACGCGCTAGCGACAACGGATGCTGATGTGATCCTCGTGTCCGGCGGTTCGTCGGTTGGCAAGGAGGACCATGCGCCGCGTGCGGTCGCGGAGTTAGGCGAACTAGCCATCCACGGGATCGCGCTCCGTCCCGCCAGCCCAACGGGGGTAGGGTTCTTGCCGCCCGTCTCCTCGCATCGGGTTCGTGCAGTCTTCCTGTTACCCGGAAACCCGGTGTCGTGTCTCTGTGCTTACGACCTCTTCGCCGGTCGCGTGATTCGCCAACTCGGCGGCCGTAATCCCGCGATGCCCTACCGTTGTCAGTCCTTCCCACTCGCAGCGAAAATCGTGTCAGCCGTCGGGCGGGTTGATTACGTGCGAGTGAAGCAAGTCGGCGAAAACGTCGAGCCGATCGCTGTGAGCGGCGCGTCAATCTTGAGTACCACCGTCTCGTCGGTAGGGTTTGTCCTAGTTGACCGCGACCGCGAAGGCTACGCCCCCGGCGAACGTGTCGATGTCTGGCTTTATGATTGAGAGCGTAGGCGTTAGGATCAGCGTCATGTCTGTTGGCGAATGTCAGATTCGACTGATTGGCATACCTGAGCTTGTGCCCGAAAAGGGCACCGGGATGTAGCCAC